>JAYWHS010000388.1:0-15368 GCA_043777635.1 Kofleriaceae bacterium
AAACATAAACATCGCCGAAAACGAGAATAAGGCGGCAGTGATTACTGACGCCTTACTCGTTAAAATGTTTGGTTGCTTTTACAGTGCGAGAATGACTAGCGCATTGGCGCTGGCGTCACGCGGCGCTTAGCTTCGCGGCGCGTACGCTTACGAGCTTCGCGGCTCTTGCGTTTCTTTTTCACCGATGGCTTTTCATAAAAGCGACGGCGCTTTAGCTCCTGCAGAATGCCTTCTTTAGACATCTTCTGCTTGAGGATCTTCATCGCTTTTTCGAGGCTGTCACGAACCTCGACTTCAACTGGTTTTCCGAAGGAGTTTTCCATAGGGGAGGCAAGTGGGTAACCGATCGAGCCCAGCAAAGCAAGCGCACATGTCAGCGAGATCGATAGCATCGGACGATCATGGTGCGACATTTTCAACCGGATTTCACCGCGTAGCCTAACAGCTTGAAAACATTGATTCTAGCGCGTCGCCGCCCAGACGTTCCGCCGCGCCAAGATCGGCTTTTCGATAAATCGAGTAGCAAGATAACCGACCACAACCGACGCCAGCAGATACAGCACCCGCCCCACCCACGGGCTGCCGAGGTGGTGGTTGGCCAGCTTGGCCAACAGTGGGTCAACGCCAGGCATCCGAAACACCACGCTGTGGGCCAAATAGACGCCATAGGAATTCACGCCAACCAGGCCAAGCAACGCAACGGCGCAAACCCCCGGCCCAGGTTTGGCCGCATCGATGCGATCGCGACCATGCCGGTAAACCCGATGGCCAGGAACGTAAACACCCATGTGAAAGCAAACCGTTGCCCCGCCGCTTCGAGCGGAAACAACACCGGCAACGTCATCGCCGTTACGCCGCCCACGACCAACAGCGGCCAGGCCCGCGCCACCAGGCCTTCAACCCAGCTGCGGTGGGTATGGACCATCCATGCGAGCAACACGCCAAACAACAAGCTGTCGGCACGCAGATGCGTTGGATAATAATAATCCGCCCAATCCTGGCTGGTGTTCAAAAGTCGTAAACCCAAGATGCCTAGGATCAATGCGCCCAGCACGACGGGCGTCCATTGGGCGCGGCGTTTGCTCCGTGCCAAAAACAGCAGCAAAAACGGCAAACACAAATAGAAATGTTCTTCGATCGCCAAGCTCCACGAGTGTGGCCAACGGATAGCCACGGCCACATCGACGTAGTTTTGGACGAACACAAAATTGGGCCACATCCCAACAAAATCGAAAGGGTGACCACGCGCAATTTCAGCACCACCGCGAAACAACATCCACCCAAGATATATCGCGAAATAGGACGGCCAAATCTTGAGCCCTCGACGCAACAGGAAGCGTTTGATACGCAAGGTCCCGGTCTGGCCAAGCTCGGTGAACAACAACCCGGCGATCAGAAACCCCGACAATACAAAGAACAAATCAACGCCGGCCCAACCCAATTGAAACAATTGATAGGTGACCAATTCATCAGCCGACACCTTGGTGGGGGAATTTCGAATGAGCACCAAAGAGATAGCTAACCCGCGCAACATATCGAGGGTGAAATTTCGAGAATCACGCAGGTGAGTCGACGCTATCGTCAAATCCATAACTTCCTCAAACCAAAAAAAAAGCCGCGGCATCCCGCGGCTCAAGCCTTAGACTAGATCATCATTTATGGGCAAGCGTGCGGACCTGGTGCTGCATTCGAAGGGCAAACAGTACTGGTCGTTGAATTGCAAACCAGCCCTTGATTACGGCCGATGTCAGGAGGGCATGTCAACAACACGCCATCGCAATACTCGCGCAAGTCACAGGTGGTGCTGGCGTAGTTGCGGCAAATCGTGCCAGCGCCAACCGGCGCGCAGGTGCCATCTGGTTGGAGGGTCTTGTTGAACGAGCAAGCTTGGCAATCACTCTTACTGTCACCACCACAAGCTGTGTCACAGCAGCGATTGTCCACGCAAAAGCCAGTTGAGCATTGCGCATTGCTACCACAGGTTTGGCCAGCCGCCGACGAGACCGAAATTTGACGGGTTTGCACACGTACCGTTTCGAGGTCGGGGCGAACTTTTTCGTAGGCGATACGAACGTTGCCAGTGGAAACTTCGGCCAAAGCAGGACTGAGTTCATTTTCTACGGCATTGCTGATAACGAAGTCGGTGCCGGTCACCGTGCCTGAAGTCGCGATCTGCACACCGTAGATGTCTGTGCCGGTGGTGCCAACGGTGCGGCCATCGGTCCACGCTGCGATGAAACTAGTACCGGCACTTGCGACGTCGACGCTGGTTTGAGAGCCCACGCCATTGGACAATTTCAGGCCAGCTGCATCGACAATTTGCAACGACGCCCCGCCGAGCAATCGAGTCCCGTAGATGTCGCCCGCAGTATCGACACGGCGATCTTCCCATGCCGCCAGGAACGAACCATTGGCAAATGCCAAGTCAGGCGCGAATTGGCCAAGTGCCGCTCCACTAATCAACACACCGTCGGAATCCAACGTTACGCCAGCTGCGGATACTCGAGCAGCGTAAATGTTTGGATCGGTTGGGATACGACTATCTGACCAAACCACCATCCATTGGCTGTTAGTAGAATCCCAGGCAACTGCGGGCCGAGTCTGATCACCGGTTGCGCCACAGATTACAAAATCAGCCACGGTGCTTGCACCGGTCGCATCAATGACTGCGCCACGAATGTCAAACGAGCCAGCCCGGCGATCTTGCCAAACGACCAATGAGGTAGTGCCGCTGGTCGCAACCGCAGGCACTAACTGATCGGCGGTGCCGGTTGAAACCGCAACGCCGGTAGCATCAAGTAAGTTGCCTGCTTGATCAACGCGTGCCGTGTAGATGTCGCGATCAATACCGCGAGAATCGCTCCAGACAACTTGAAAATTTGCAGTGTTGCCGATGGTCGCAACTGGATTTAATTGCGCGAATTGAGCACTTGAAACAATTTTCGCAGTGGTATCAAGTTTGCTGCCGTTGCCGTTGAAGCGGATCAACTGGATGTTGTTACCCAACAAGCGGCTGTCGCTCCAGAACACGCCGAGAATGCCGGTTGCGCGCCCCACCGTCGGGGACACTTCGCGGTTATTGCCGAGAGTTAGGACAATTCCGTTAACATCGCTAATACCTGCGGCGGTCGTGATGCGACTGCCGATCACAGTATCAGCGCTGTTGTCACGTTGATCCGACCAGACCGAGAAATAATTGGTAGCACCCGCAACCACCACTGGCAGTTGTTGGCCACGCAACGGATTGCTCACGATAAACTCGGCACCGCTCAAAGCGAATGCGCTGGTGAGCAACTGGCCATACACGTCGTAGCCATTGGTGGTCACATTGCGACGATCACCCCACAACACAGTGCAGCCGCTGGCAAAACACGCGATGCTTGGAAATTCTTGATTGTTGGCGGCAACGCTAATCGCAATGCCACCGACTGTTAACGTCGCTTCAACCCGCGTGTCGAGCACAACGCCAGCCGTCGAAATTCGCGTGCCATACAGGTTGATACCTGCATTGTTGTTGCCCCAGACTGTCGCAAAGTTGGTGCCATCAAACGTCGTAGCGATTTGGTTCTGTGCACCTGCGGCTTTCGAAATATCAAACGCTGCGCCAGAAAGTGCACCGGCTGAGGTTACAAACTGCCCGCGCGCATCGGCGGTGCCAGCAACACCTTCCGACCAAGCGACCAAATAGTTACCCGCTGGGTTCGCGGCTACCGCCGGCTCGACTTCAGATGCCGCCGTGCCAGCAACCGTGACCGCTGCGCCGAACGCAGTGCCGTTAAACACCGCGCCTGCGATATTGCCGTTGGCATTCCACACCAACATGGCATCGGTGCCGCGACCGGCTAATGCCGGCTGGGTTTCGGAGGTTGCGGTATTTGCAATCGCACCAAGTTGGGTCACGACGCCCGCCGTACTTACGGTTGCGGCGGCCACATCAGCTTCAACACCGCCGGTGACCTTAAAATCTTCCCATGCAACAACGTACTTGCCGCCTGCGAATGCGACTTGCGGATTGCGTTGGGCACCGGCAGTTGCGGAAATCTTCAATCCGTTGATGTCGAGTACCGCGCCGGCTTGGCTTACCCGCGTGGCGTAAATATCGGCGTCAGCCGAGACCCGGCTATCTGACCACACGACCAGATAGTTGGTGCCGTCGAAGGCGACCGAAGGGGTGCTGGCGCTGGCGCCAGTATGTCCATTGACGGGTACATCCACTGCAACTTCCGCCGTGACGGTCGGATCGAGCACAGCTGGAAAGGTGGTTTGCGCTAACACGTCGGCTGGCACATTGATCACGATGCGACCATTGTCGAACTTGGAGGCGATCGGCCATTCTTTGCCGGCCGAATCAACCCAAATTGCATCGGAGTATTTGAACCCCAAGCCTTGTGGCGACTTGAAGTGCAAACCGCTGTCGTTGTCGACAACAAACTGCTGGCCACTGACCGCAACTTCAACGGTGATGTCGCCGCTGCCGTCAGGCTCACGTTCAAAACGCCATTCTTGTTGAATGCCGTCTTCACGGTTGGTAATTTCTTCTTGCACCACGCCGCGGACAATTTCGACTTTGCCGTCGGCAAGGCGAGTCGCGTCGATCGCCCCGGCGACATTGGTACCGTCATCGCGGAAAACCGTACCAGTCTGCAACGCGATTGCGCCGCCAACGATTTGCGCACCGTTGGCATCGAAGGTAATTGGCGTGACTTCCGTCATGCCGTCAACAACGCGAACTTTGTGGACCCGGTGGCTCGCCACATAGGCGCTACCATCGGCGCGAAATGAATCAAGCGCAGCGTTGGTAATCACCGCCAGATCGCGGGCTGGCCCAGCTACCAACGGGGCTGAAACATCAGCCGGCTCGACCGGTACGTTGGCTTGATCGCCCGGCCCGGCAGGCCGCGGATCACAAGCCGCCGCAATAAGCCCCAGAGCAGCCGCGCCAATTTTTGCCCAATTGAAATTTACTTTGCTTTTCACGGTGCTACCCCTAGTTGCTTAATGTTCGTACTCTACACAGAATTGCGTCGGCTGACGCGGATAAACTAACGCTTCAGTTGGTTAATGACGGCGATCACACGATCGACTTCCACATCGCTCAAGCCCGACCCGCTGGGCAAACAAATGCCATAGGTAAAGAGGTCTTCGGCCACTTCGCCGCCGATCGACCTACATCCAGCAAAAACTGGTTGCAGATGCAACGGCTTCCACACCGGCCGAGCTTCGATATCTACCTTGGCCAAGGCAGCAATCACTTGATCGCGGGTCGCACCGAATTGGGTCGAGTCGATGGTTGCGCAGGTTAGCCAAAAGGTCGACGTGCCAAAGCTGGCTTCAGGCATAAACGCCCAGCCCGGCAACTCCAGGCCGGCACGGTAGCGCGCATTTATTGCGCGTCGGCGAGATACCCGGCGATCAAGGTCTGCCAGTTGCACACGACCAACCGCAGCAAGCAGATTGCTCAAGCGATAGTTGTAGCCAATTTCTTTGTGCTCATAGTGCGCTGCAGGTTCGCGCGCTTGCGTCGACAAATGGCGAGCGTGATCGAGCCAAGGCTTGTGTCGCCCCAACAACATGCCGCCACCCGAGGTAGTGATAATCTTGTTGCCGTTGAACGACAAAATCGACAGATCACCGAAACTGCCAGCCGGTCGGCCTTGATAATTGGCCCCCAATGCCTCGGCCGCGTCTTCGATGATATAAACACCATGCCGTTGGCAGGCTGCAGTAATCGGCGCCATGTCGGCACATTGGCCATACAAATCGACGACGATTAGGGCTTTGGGCAAGCGGCCCGCAACCGCTGCGGCATCCAACGCAGTGACCAGCATGATCGGATCGATATTCCAACTACGCCGGTCACTATCGACGAAAACCGGGTTTGCGTTAACGTAGGCGATCGCATTGGCGCTGGCCGAAAACGTCAACGTCGAACACCAAACGTCATCGCCTGCGCCGACGCCTAACACCTTGAGCGCGAGATGTAGCGCCGCGGTGCCGCTCGACAACGCCAGAGCATGCGGGACATCGAGTCGCCGACTCATTTCGGCCTCAAAACCATCGACGTGGGGGCCAAGTGGGGCCAGCCAGTTTGAACGGATGGCGTCTTGCACCATGGCGGCTTCACCGCCAGCTTGGTCGGGCGCGGACAAGTAAATTCTAGCCATTAGGTAACACTCGCAATTCGAGGATGAGAGCCACTAGCCGATTGATTGCGAAGTACCCGGGCTTCTTCAAGTGCCGCCGCACTCATGATGGGCCCCGAGGGCGTGTCATTGACCCGTGGCGGCACAGCCACCGGCGACACAACCGCGTCAGGTGCACCACTATATTCGGGCACCAAAGCCTTGAGGCTGCACCGGATACCAGCGCTGTCCGCGCCTTCGGGCCGTACGGCCAATGCAACTAAGTCGTCGATCGCGCGGTGCGCGACAGCGGCATCGCAGGTCGCGATGCGACCGATGAAGATCTTGGGATGTTTGGTCTTCGACGCATGTTCTGCGTCGGTAGATAACTCTTCAAACAACTTTTCACCCGGCCGAACGCCCGAGAATTTAATCTCAATATCCTCGTCGGGTTTGAACCCTGACAGGGTGATCAAATCGCGTGCGAGATCGACTATTTTAACTGGTTCGCCCATATCAAGAATAAAGATTTCACCACCAGCGCCCATGGCTCCCGCTTGCAGTACGAGCTGACTGGCTTCTGGGATCGTCATAAAATAGCGCCGCATTTCCGGGTCAGTCACCATCACTGGCCCGCCGCGGGCAATTTGCTCTTTAAAGATCGGAATGACGCTGCCGTTCGAGCCCAGCACGTTACCAAACCGCACCGTGACGAATCGGGTCTTGCTGCGGCTCGCCAAGGTTTGCACGTAGATCTCCGCGACCCGCTTACTGGCGCCCATGATCGAGGTTGGGTTCACGGCTTTGTCAGTAGAGATCATGACAAACCGAGCAACCCCATGTTGGTCGGCAAGATCGGCGACGATCCGCGTGCCGCCAACATTGTTCTTGATGGCTTCGCCAGGGTTGGCCTCCATCATCGGCACATGTTTGTGTGCCGCCGCGTGCAACACGAGATCCGGCTGCTCGGCTTTAAATACCGCATGCATGCGCGCGCGATCGGCAACGTCAGCGATGCGTGGTTCGATCCGCACGTCAGGAAACAACGCAATCAACTCGCGATGAATTTCGAACAACGCATTTTCAAAGCGTTCAATCAAAATCAAGCGCGCGGGTGCAAACCGGCACACTTGACGACACAGTTCTGAGCCGATGCTGCCGCCTGCGCCGGTAACCATCACAACTTTATTTGCGACGGAGCCAAGAATCTGATCTTCGTCGAGCTTGACCGGTTCGCGGCCCAGTAAGTCTTCAATCGCTACTTCCCGAATGCGCGACAAATTTACCCGTTCACCGACGATTTCGTAGATGCCCGGAATGATCCGAGTTTGCAATCCAGCTTCATTGCACAACAATGTTAGGCGTCGAATATCGGCACCCGGGGCATTAGCGATTGTAATGAGCGCGCGGGTCGCACGCTTGCGCGCTGCGATTTGAAGTATTTGCGACGCTTTGCCAAGGACCTGTAAGCCGCCGATTTGCGACCCAAGTTTACGCGGATCGTCGTCGATAAATCCAACTGGCAACAAGCCAAGGTCGGGCCGGTTCGCGATCTCGCGGGCCACCATCACGCCGGCTTGGCCAGCACCAATCAACAACACTCGTGCTTGTTCGCCGCCGTCAGACCGCATCCGCCGCTCTTGCGCTTCGCCCCATACCCGCCGCGTCGCGCGAACGGCAACCAGCCCAACCAACGCCAGGACCAAATTCATGGCCAGTACGCCGCGTGGCAAAAACGCGAAATCAAGCAGTTCAATGTGAGAGGCACGCAGCAACACACCCAACAACAACAGCAAGCCAGTCGACGTAGCGATGGCAGCGCTAATCTTGATGGTCTCGCGCATGCTGACGTAGCGCCACGAAAACCGTGGCACCCCGAGGCCGGCAAGCACGGCGTATTCAATGACAACAACGTAAGGCCAGGCCGTGAGGGCAACTTTGAGCCACTCACGCGGGATTACAAATTCGAAGCGAAACAAGAACGCCAACCAAAAGGCCAACGACAACACCG
The DNA here is from genome assembly GCA_043777635.1 of Kofleriaceae bacterium. Classification (GTDB taxonomy): domain Bacteria; phylum Myxococcota_A; class Polyangia; order Haliangiales; family Haliangiaceae; genus JABFXX01. The sequence goes on from JAYWHS010000388.1 coordinate 8,134, forward strand.
CTAGGTCAAGCGTAACTTGCAATCCTCTGGTGAAAATGCGTGGCATGGAAGGGGTCAGCGGTTAGTGCGCCGGGCGCTCGCTAGCGTTCAAAACTGACCGATCCATATCATGATGACCGACACGCCAGCTACGTAATTCTTGCGAAGTATCCGGCTGTTACCTGATACGAGGTGGCCAGGTTTTGCACAGCTAAACCGAAAAAAATAGTTTTCAGCCATTGGCTAGTTGACGCAACGCACAACGCCCCCCACACTGTCGCAATAATCCAATGAATGACGGTTCATTCATTGACAGTCCTAGAAGCCCCAGCCCCCGAGGTAGCCATGTCTCAACCGATCAATCGCTACAAAGCAGACGTCCGCGACATTAAATTTCTGCTGTTTGAACAATTCAATATGCAGGACTTCCTCGGCAAAGCGCCATACGCCAACTGGGGCCAAGAAGAAGTCGAAACGGTTATCGAAGAAGTCTACAACTGGGTGCAAAAAACCATTGGGCCCTACAACAGCACCGGCGACGCCGAAGGCTGCCGACTTGAAAACGGCCAAGTTAAGACTCCAACCGGCTTCAAAGAGGCGTGGAAGTCGCTGTACGAAGCTGGCTGGCGCAGCCTTTCGATCGACGAAAAATTTGGCGGCCAAAATGGGCCATATACGCTTTCTGCATTGGCCGAAGAGCTCATGTGCGGTGGCAATACGTCATTCAACATGTATCCGGCGCTGACCACCGGCGCGGCCGACGTCATTTTGCATTTTGGTACGCCACGCCAAATTGAAAATTACTGCAAAAAAATGTTTGGCGGCACCTGGGCTGGCACGATGTGTTTGACCGAGCCGCAAGCTGGATCCGACGTTGGCTCTGCCACCACTGTGGCGACCAAACGCAGCGACGGTACGTACAACATCAAAGGCACCAAGATCTACATCTCCGGTGGTGATCAAGACATCACGCCGAACATCGTGCACTTGGTGCTCGCCCGCACCCCCGATGCACCAGCCGGCACCAAAGGCTTGTCGCTGTTCATTGTGCCGAAGATGAAAGCCGATGGTGCCAGCAACGACGTTGCGGTTGGTTCCATTGAACACAAAATGGGCATCCGGGCATCATCCACCTGCGTGCTCAATTTTGGCGAAAACGACAACTGCGTCGGAGAATTGGTCGGCGTCGACGAGCAGCGCGGCATCAGCCAAATGTTTCACCTGATGAATTTCGCGCGCATCGGCGTCGGCCTGCAAGGCGTGGCCGTGGCCTCGTCGGCGTATCTCAATGCGTTGGGCTACGCCAAAGAGCGTCGCCAAGGCTCGTCGATCAAACAGTGGAAGGATGCCACTGCACCACGGGTTGCGATCATCGATCACCCCGATGTGCGGCGCATGTTGCTCGATATGAAATCGCGGGTCGAAGGCATTCGCGCGCTGGCGGTGAAACTTTCGATGCACATCGATCGCGCTCACGTGCTCACCACCGAGGGTGGCGACAAAGCGCTGATCGAATATCACAATGGCCAAGTTGACCTGTTGGTGCCGCTGGTGAAAGCGTATGGCTCGGATCAAGCCTACCAAGTTTGCACCACGGCGATTCAAGTCTTCGGCGGCGCTGGCTATCTGCGTGACTGGCCGGTCGAACAATACTGTCGCGACTCAAAGATTTTCTCGATCTACGAAGGCACTAACCACATCCAAGCGCTCGACTTGGTTGGCCGTAAGTTGATGCAGCGGGGCGGCGCTAACGTGCAAGCCTTTGGCAAAGATGTCGCAACATTCATCGCTGCCAACAAAGACAATGCAACGCTCAAAGATTCGATTGCGGTGTTGGGCCAAGCGATGGAAGCCATTACCGCTTCGGGCGGCAAGTTCATGGCGTGGTTCGGCGGCGGTAAAATGGAAATGGTACCGTTGGCTGCGAATCGCTTTTTAGAAATGATGTCGGAAGCCACCGTCGGTTGGCTATTGTTGGAACAAGCTGTCATCGCCGAAGCTGCGGCAGCGAAACTCGCTGACAACCACCCTGACAAATCATTCTACGCCGGCAAGTTGTACGCAGCGCGCTACTTCGCAAGCAACGTGTTGCCAGGTGTGATGTCAAAATCGCAATTGATCGCGCGCGAAGATCGCACGCCGATCGATATTCCGACCGCTGCATTCGCAACCGGCGAATAATCCGTGGCGTCCCCGCCCTATCATTGGTTAATGCTGCGCGGCCTGGTCCGCGAAGCGCGCCATTGGGGCCATCTCAAAGATTATTTTGCCGAGCACTTGCCTGCGGCGTCGATGCACACGGTGGACTTCCCCGGTATCGGCAGCGAAATCACTCGGGCAACGCCGACCAACATGGATGCCATCGTCGACGATATGCGGACACGCCACCTGGCAGGTCGCGCCGCAGCGGGCATCCCGACTGATGCACCGTGGGCCATCTTTGCGGTGTCACTTGGTGGCATGGTGGCGCTCAATTGGGCGTCGCGATATCCGCAAGATTTTGCCCGTGTCGTAGTGATCAATACCAGCGCGGGCAATCTATCTACGCCCTTTCAACGATTTGCTTGGCGCAATCTCGGCAAAGTGCTGCGCGCTACGTTCACGCGCAATGCGATTCGACGAGAACGCTTGTTGTTGTCATTCACCGTAAATGATCCCAGCGTTGACCTTGATGCCATCGCAGCGCAATGGGCAACTTTCCCACGCGCATCGCGGCTGACCTTGGTTCGGCAAATGTGGGCAGCGTCGAGATGGAAGTTGCCAGCCGTTATCAAGCCCCCGGTTTTGGTGCTGGCATCAGATGCCGATCGGTTGTGTAGCGTTCAGTGCGGCAAGAACATTGCTGCACATATCGGAGCGCCGTTGCAACTGCATGCAACCGCCGGTCACGAATTGCCGCGCGATGCGCCGGACTGGTGCATTGAAATGGTTCAGCAGTGGCTAGGTGCGTGATACAGTCTAACCGTGCAATTACCTCGTCGCGTTTCTACGTTGTTACAAGAGCGCGCTGCGCGCTTGCCACGGATTTGGTCCAACAAGGTCTTACGCGACATCGCACCCCACTTTACCGGTGAAGTGATCAACATCTCGGGCTGGAAAGACGCCGACAAAGAGGGTGGCCACTATCGCAACTATTTTTCAGCGGCGGGCCGCTACTATCTAAGCAACCACGCTGGCCATAGTGGATTAGCAGACGCAGCTGACATCACGGATTTCGCAATTGATCTCGAAGCGCCGCTCACTGCGGAACTGCACCAGCGATTTGACGTTGTCTTCAATCATACCGTGCTTGAACATATTTTTGACACCCACGCAGCCTTTGCCAACCTATGCGCAATGTCGCGCGATGCCGTAGTGCTGGTGGTGCCGTTCGCTCAAAAAATGCACTATACAGATTCGTTCGGCGACTACTGGCGCTTCACGCCCCAAGCCTTGCGTAAGTTATTTGAACGACAAAAGATGTCGGTGATCTACGAAGCTGCCAACAATACTTTTAATGCTTCAGTGTACCTAATCGTGGTAGGTGTCCGCGATTGTGAGGCATGGAACGGCAGGCTGCCACCATACCAACCGCTCACTCAGCTTGCACAATGGATTGGCAAAAATCCGGTGCGATCACTGGCGCATCGGATTGGTATTTTACCGCGCGACCGGATCGATCATGAATAGGCTTCGCGGCGTCACTAATAGCATTTTAACAAGGGGTCAGCTAGATTTGTCGGCCATGCGGATTGCCCCCGAAGCCTCTGAAAGTTGGATCAGCGATCTCAAATCAAAAGGCCATTGCATAATTCGTGGCCTAACTGATCCCAAGCGCATCATACAGCTCGGTGCACAGATCAAACTGCCAGCAAAAGTCCTGGGCCGCGCCGGCACCGAAAAATCCAAGCAACTCACGCAGGCGTTATTTGAGTCGAACCAGGGCGCGGCACTGGTTCGAGACCTGTATCTAGACAATCGCATTGCGTGGATTCTGAGCGCATTCCACAACCAGTCGGTAATTGATCACACCAAGGTTTTGGTGAAAGCCGCGAACGCGCCCGAAACTCCTTGGCATCAGGATCATGCTTTTTTCAAACTGTTCGATCCTTTCGGAACGATGATTACGTTGTGGGCACCGTTTGCAAGTGTCAGTGCTGCCAACGGCGGGCTACGGCTAGTAAAGGCAATGCCACCCAATGAGTTACTGCCTCATGACCCTGCCGTTGATGGCGAGTTGGCGGTTGCACCATCAGTCTTGCAGCCAATGTTAGAACATGGCATCGAAGAGATCACGGCTGAACCGGGTGATGTAGTCCTTTTCACCTCGCGGGCCGTACACGGCACATTTCCGAATGCCACCAACCATGCACGGTTTGCATTCAAGTTAGTCTTTCAAGATCTATCGCGCCGAGCGCCAAGTCAACCACTGCGAACGCGGGCGGTCCGATTTCACGGTGTAGAAGGTTTTATGAATCGCGTGGTTCCTTGTTTGGGCACCCGACTCCGACTGCAACCCGAACTCTGGCGCGACAACCTCCGAGCCAAGACAAGACGAGCCAAATGAAGTTATCTTTTGACAATTTGTGGTTACGCGCTGCTAACAAGTTTGAACGTAACGTGTTGCGCAAACCTTCGGTACCTTTCGGATGGGCCGCGCGGCTATCTGAGTTTGAACATCAAGCAACCGAACGTGAGTGGCAACAACTGATGTTTTATATGGAGATGGCCAGCAAGCTGGCAACAGTACCAGGCGACTTCGCCGAGTTCGGCGTTGCCGGCGGCGTTTCATTTTTAGCCTTCGCGCGTTGTATTCGGGTGATGGAACGCGGCTTCGACAAAAAAGAACGGCGCAAACTCTTTGGTTTTGATTCGTTTGAGGGCTTACCTGAATTATCGGACCTAGACAAAAGTGCCCATGTTACCGACCGCGAAATGAGACAAGGCGGATTTGCTACTCCTAAGTGGTTTCAGCCGCTGCGAGACTTCGTCGCTGACGACCCATCATGCGAATTGGTGCAAGGCTGGTTCGATAAATCCGTACCGGTTTTTCTCGCCGATCGTCCGCATCTGTCATTCGCGATGGTGCACATCGACTGCGACTTGTACGAATCAACAAAAACAGTCTTAGAACAAACGTGGGAGCGCGTCGTGCCTGGCGGCATTGTATTATTTGACGAACTCTTTCACAAAGACTACCCAGGCGAAGCGCGCGCATATCGTGATTTCTTCCAAGATCGCAGCAGCGAGTTCACGATGCATCGAAGTGCCGTGAAGCCTGACAAAAAATACCTCGTGAAAAGCTAAGCTCATTGTTCGCGGATTGCGATGAATGAGCCGACTGTAAAAAATCTGCGCCGGAAAACAACGCGAGGCATCGCCGTTTCTTTGCTTAGCGCAATTGGAACCAATGTTGTACGCATTGTGTCAATTGCGATTCTGGCGAGACTGCTTGCGCCCGCCGATTTCGGCATCGTGGCAATTGCCATGACGGTCGTGGTGTTGGTCCAAAATTTTCGCGACATCGGTGTTGGCGGCGCCATTGTGCAGCGCAAACAACTGACCCACGAGGAGCTCAAAAGCGCATTCGCGTTCTCGATGTGGCTCGGCTTTGCCCTCTCCGGCACCATGGTAGTGGTGGCACCGGGGATCGCACTGCTGTTCAAGGAACCCACGGCCGTACCCTATCTCCAGGTACTCAGTCTGACGTTTGCGCTGCGTGGGTTGAGCATGGTTTCGTATGTGTTACTGCAACGAGAGTTCAAGTTTCACAATCTTGCGTTGGTTGATACAGCAACCTATGCAGTTGGCTCAATTGCCTCCATCATTTTTGCAGCCGCTGGGTTTGGTGCGTGGTCGATTGTTTGGGGCGACCTACTCGAAATTGCGCTGAGTGTGGTCGCTGTGATGTGGTTGAGACCGCCGCCTTTTGCGTCACGGATTAGGTGGATTTACCTTCGCGGTTTGTTGGGGGTAGGTGCGGCATACACCGTCGCACAACTTGCGAACGTTGCCGCAACGCAAAGCGACAACGCCATCGTGAGCCGCCAACTAGGGCGGGCCGAACTCGGATTCTACGCGCGCGCCTACGACATGGTGCGTATTCCGGCAATGATGTTCACGAGTATTGTTGGAACTGTACTTTTTCCAGCATTTTCCACCTTGCAAGGTGATCCAATACGACTAGGCCAAGCTTTTCGACGATCGCTGTTCGCGACCGCAGTAATTCTCACGCCAGCATCTGTTGGACTCATCATCTTGGCGCCCGAAGTGATCGCGGTAGTGGTGGGTTCACAGTGGTCCAATTCCGTGTTGCCATTTCAAATTATGGGCGCCACGATGTTGTTTCGAACCAGCTATAAAATTGGCGCGATTGTGGCGCGGGCCGCTGGTGACGCTAATCGTACGGCACTTACGCAGGGAGTTTATGCAATCATTGTCATCGTTGGTGCCATCGTAGGTTCGCGCTGGGGAATTGCAGGCGTTGCGACCTCGACAGCTATTGCGGTCGCAGTGAATTTTTTCATGCTTACCGGTTTAGGTTTACGATATACGAAACTTACGTGGTGGGACGTCATCGGTGCGCATCGCGACGCAGCGCTCGTCGGTGCCTTGACGCTGGCCGGTGCGTGGCCGACGGCGTGGTGGTTGCGCTCCTTGCATGCACCAATCGCGGTGACTCTCCTTACCACTACGCTGGTTGGATCTATTGGCCCTTTGGCGTTGGCGTATCGCGGAATTCGCAGGCCAGGTAGCGATTGGCACTGGGTCTGGGAAGCCTTACGATCAGGCCTGCGCGGCAAAAAGAAGAACAAAGTCGCGCGGGCGATCGTGCACAGCGAGGCGACCGCAGAACCTACTTCAACGGTGGAGCAGCTGGCCAAGGGCACGGCAACGATTAAGGACGATGGCTGATTGTGACACGCATCGTGCACCTGGCCGCTAGGCCTGCTAGCCTGCGCATGTGAATCAACGGATCGGTGTCATCGATATTGGAACCAACACGTTGCTGCTGCTCATTGCCGAGCGAAGCGCGGACAACAGCATTGTCGCAGTGGTCGATGAATGTCGCTTTGGTCGGTTAGGCAAAGGGCTCGATGCCAGCGGCGAGCTAGCCATTGGTTCGATGGCCGACAGCCTGGCGATTTGTCACGAATATCGCGCGTTGCTCGATCACTACGAGGTCGAAATCCCGACGGTGATTGCTACGCAGGCGATGCGTGAGGCCCGCAATGCGCAGGAATTTGTTGGGCCAGCGCAGGCTATTCTGCGCGCAC
>JAYWHS010000389.1:0-4245 GCA_043777635.1 Kofleriaceae bacterium
CGCGTCGGCGTCGAAATTGTCAGTTTCCCCGAAGTTGCGCGCTACTACTTGGTGATCAATCGCAGCAGTGTGGAAGGCGCGCGCAGTCAAGCGACCGAACTGGCAACCCAGCAGCGTGAGCTTGCTCCAAACGAACTTGAATTGGGCGTTCGCCGGGATGAGCTTGAACGCCGCTACGTTGAAGTACCCGTTGCGTTTTTTGCCGGGCTGCGTGCCACGTTTGGCAAGCTTGCGCCGGAAGCATGGCCGACCTTTGCGCACGAATGGGGCGTGCAATGGGGGCGACGCGCGGCGATTGACCTTGAAGCCATGGCGCTCGAAGGAGGCAACAGCAGCCTGGGCACCATGGCCATGGCAGATATGGTGGTGTTAGCCGAACGTTATTTCGACGAGCGCGGCTGGGGCAAGTTGGAATTTGACTTCAGTGCGATTCGCGAAGGCTTGTTCGAAATACAATTACAACGTAGTGCCCTAGCCGAAGCTGTCCCGCACACATCGCTAGCTGAAGGCGCGCGGCCGTCGTGTGCGCTCGTCGGTGGTGCGTTGGCGGGACTGTTCAGCCACGTAGCTTCGCGACGCTTAGGGGCACGGGAAATTCGCTGCATTTCGTGTGGCGCGAGCGCCTGCCACTTTGTGGTACTCGCCGTAGAGCGGCTCAATCACCTCGACGAGGTGATCGCCAGCGGGAATGACTCGATAGCCGCCATCTGCCGCGCTATCAAAATGGCACCGAGCACCAAGGCCAGCGTATGACACAGGCGTCCACCAAGACGCCACCCCTGGCGCAGCCGGTTGCCTCGGCCGTCGCAGCGGCGCAACACATTGACCTGCGCATCTCGGCGCAAGATTTTTTCGCCATGGCGCAATGGGCCGGCCCGCCGTTGGACCTCGCAACCGAAACGGCTACATCGGTGTTGGCCTGGCTCAAATAGCCTTGGGCCTGAGGCAGTTTACTCCGACGAACCAGCAACCATCATGTGCGACACTCGGAACGTTGGTGCAGCAGTTGACGTCCGCAGCGACAAATCATCGGCGACAGCGTCGATGCGGTGCAAAATCTCGTCGAAGTTGGCAGCGATGGTTACTTCGCTCACCGGGAACGTTAATTCGCCGTTTTCAATCCAGAACCCAGCCGCACCGCGAGAAAAATCGCCAGTCACCGGGTTGAAGCCGAAGCCCATCAACGACGTGACGTAGAGACCACGCTTGGTATTTTTAATCAAATCAGCGCGACTCATCGTGCCGGGTTGCATGATTAGATTAGTGGTGGTTGGCCCCGGATTACCACCGATGCCGCGGCCGGCCGAGCCGGTCGACGTGCGGCCGAGCTTGCGAGCCGAATAGGTGTCGCACAACACCGATTGCAAAATGCCATTTTCCACCACCACGTTGCGGCGAGTTGCCAACCCATCGCCATCAAACGGCTTGGAGCCAGGGGCTTTGAGTAGCAATGGATCATCGATGATCGTCACCAGCGACGAAGCGATCGCCGAGCCCTCGCGGCCGAGCAAATACGTTGATTTGCGCCAAAATGATGACCCGTTGGCAACCGAGAACACCGTGCCAATGATCGAGCGTGCAACTTCAGGGTCGAACACGATCGGGCATTCTTGCGTGTCCACTTTGCGCGAACCAATCGTCGCGACCGTGCGGCGCGTAGCTTCGCGGCCGACCAGTTCTGGATCTTCGAGTTCGCTGAGAAACCGCGATGCCGTCCACCAGTAGCCGTTGCGTTTTTTAGGATTGGCCGCGTCGCTGGCGTCGTCACATAGTGGCTCAACTGAAAGCGACGCGTACGAGCCACGGTAACCGCCGACGAAGCCGCCGCTGGTTGCAAATGCAGTAGCACCCAAGGCGCGCGACCAGGTTGCGCCTTCCGAGTTGGTAATCCGCGTATCGGCGCCACGCGCGGCGCGCTCACCAGCAATCGCTTGCTTCATCGCCCACGCCGCATCAACTTCGGCGATCGCAGGATCGTAAAGATTGAGATCGGGAATGTGTTTGGCAAGTGTGCTCGGGTCAGGCGGCGCAGAAAATGGATCAGGCTCGGACAATTCGGCGAGCGCCACTGATTCTGCAATGAAATTTTCCAGCGACTCGCGGCGCAAATCCGACGAGTAGGTGACTGCACGGCGGCCACCGCGCATGACGCGCAACCCAAGCGCACGCGAACCGGCTTCTTGCACTAGCTCGGCTTCGCCGAGGCGCACTTTGGTTGTGAGTTCGGAGCCATCGCGCACCAAAACTTCGGCGTCATCGGCGCCGGCGCGTTTGGCAATTTCCACCGCGAGGGTGGCCAGGTCGCAGAGTTCTTTGACAGTTTGTTCACTGATGTGCGCGCTCATACTTGAGTTCCTCCAACCGTAATCGACGACAACCGTACCGTCGGAGTGCCAACATTCACTGGCACCGACTGGCCATCTTTGCCGCACGTCCAAATGCCATCCGACAACGCAAAGTCGTTGCCCAACATATCGACGCGCCGTAAAATCTCCGGCCCGTTACCAATGAGGTTCACGCCTTTGAGCGGCTGCGTCAGCTTGCCGTCTTCGATGAGATAACTTTCCGACAACGAAAACACAAAGTCGCCGTTGGAGATGTTGACCTGACCGCCGGAAAAGCGCTTGGCGTAGATGCCGCGCTTGACCGATTTCAAAATATCTTCAGGGTTATCTTGGCCGCCGAGCAACGATGTATTGGTCATGCGCGGCAGCGGCATCGAGTGAAACGATTCACGCCGGCCGTTGCCGCTTGGCTCGACGCCGAAGTGCTTGGCGCTGAGCCGATCGTGCATGTAACCGACGAGAATACCGTTTTCGATCAGCATATTCGAACGGCCGACGTTGCCTTCGTCGTCGACATTAATCGCGCCGCGCGAACCGCCGATGGTGCCGTCGTCGACGACATTGCACAGCGTCGACGCAACTTGCTTGCCGAGTTGGCCGGTATAATTTGACGTCGCTTTGCGGTTGAAGTCAGCTTCGAGGCCGTGGCCGACAGCTTCGTGCAACAAAATGCCCGAGTCACCTGGGGCCAACACCACCGGCATATCACCAGCCGGTGCATCGACGGCGTCGAGCATCGCAATGGCAACCCGAGCGGCTTCGATCCCGTGGGCTTTGGCATCGTGTTCGGCTGCTGCGAAATAATCCATGCCGTACCGACCACCACCACCACCGCTGCCCGCTTGCAGCTTGCCGTCGCGTTCCGCCACCGCACGCACGCCGAAGCGAATCATCGGTTGCAGGTCGGTTGCGGTCTTGCCTTCTGAGGTGAACAACAATACTTCGCGCAGGCTTTCCGAAAACGAAGCTTCAACTTTGATAATGCGCGAGTCGTAGGCCCGCGCTGCGCGATCGGCAGCGCGCAACAGCGCCAGCTTTTCTTGCGGCGAAACCAACAACGACGGCGCGACCACCGGATAAAAACTTGGGGTCACAACCGACTTCATCGTGGAAACCGCAACCGGCGCTGTTTTGCCACCGGTGGCGGCGATTTGCCCGGCAATTTTGGCAGCGTGAAGCATCTTCTCCATGGCCAAATCTTCAGTGTACGCATAACCGGTGGCGTCACCTTTGGTGACCCGTACACCCAGCCCCATCGTGACGCCCCGCCCTACGGTTTTGACTTGTTCTTCTTCGAGGGCGTAGTCGGCAGCGACTCGAAACTCAAAATACAAGTCGGCATAATCGCCACCGGCATCAAGCGCTGCAGCGAGCAGCTTTGATGCGATCGCAGCGTCAATAGCATTGCCACCGACGGATGAAAATGGCGCGCGCAGCGCCGGAGGGAGGTTACTCATGCGGGCACTGTAGCAGCCTGTCGGCTACCCGGGGGCTACATGCGAGCCAGAACGTCCCATTTGCGATCGCTACCGTGCTAGCGTGACCGCCATGGAGCTACGCGCACTTATTGTCCTCGATTCGCTGCAACCGCAACTCACAGGGTTTTTACAAACCGTGTGCTCTGGCTTCATGCCGCGCGAAGAGGAATGCGCGATGTTTGTTGAAATTGCACCTGGCATCGCAATCAATCAGTTGACGGACGTTGCGCTCAAAACCACCACGTGCAAACCCGGCATGCAAATTGTTGAACGGGCCTACGGCATGCTCGAACTGCACGACGCCGACAAAGGCCAAGTCAACGCTGCGGTCGAGGCCATTTGCAAACAAATGGGGGTTAGCCCCGACGAGCGCATCAAACCTCGGATTGTCTCGTCGCAAATCATCACCGGCATCGACGGCC
>JAYWHS010000390.1:0-4239 GCA_043777635.1 Kofleriaceae bacterium
CCAGCTTTGCCTGGATATTTTTTCAGCAGGCCAAATGGCAGCAGCAATAGCAATAGACCGGCGAGCGAAAAATACATGACCAGTTTGCCGAAGTGCGCCATCTTTTTAGCTTGGCCACGGGCGATTTTGGCTTCGAGTCGTTTGAGCACCACCGATTTAGCGATGCGTACCAATTTTCGGAATTTCTCTACCGAAAGCGACGGTAACATCTCGGCATTTTCGGGTCGTTTGTCGAGTTCTGCGTCAGAGACCACGTCAGGAATATCGGCAAATTCGGTTTCGTATTCTTTTTGTAATGCCGCTTCTTCGGGTTCGACTGTGCCGTCTCCATCGGCATCGAAGAGCACGAACGGCGGTTCATCTTCGTCGGGCGGTTGAACAGGTTCGCCAAAAGCATCTACCGCTGGGCCGACAGCGTCGGGTTTGCCATCATGATCCGCGTCGACATCGGGTTTGCCATCATGGTCCGCATCGACGGCCGGCGCAACCACATCGGGTTTGCCATCATGGTCCGCATCGGGCGTCGGCTGGTCCGCCGCAGGTTCGGCCGGGGCAGGATCGGCGGCTGGGGCAGGATCGGCTGCTTCGTCGTCGGCCCACGCCGGGTTGAGGGTGGCAAACAAACCCATCAGGGCAAGGACAACAGCGACGGCGTACCGGCGCATCGAGTGCAACGTAATCAACATTGCGGCCACGATAGCGCAAGCGATGTCACAGATGCTGCAGCCTGCGGCCATAGACTAGTAAAAAATATGAATGCCACCGCCGGCAACCTGAAATCAGGTATTGTTTGAGTCATGTCATCGGTATCCAGGCGTCAGTTATGGTTGATTCTTGCGAGCGCAGGGATCCTAGGTAGCGTTGGCTGCGGCGGTGACAAAACTCCACCGGGTGATGTCGATGCGGCACCTGGTGCGGTCGATGCGCCGATTAAAGTGGATGCGCCCGAAGCGGGCATGACCATGGTCACGTGGTCGTTGGTGCGCAACGGTGTTGCAACTACGTGCGCAGGTGTTGATCCGGTCAATCCCGATATCAAAATTAGTTTTTTCCAGGCTGATGTGAACAGGCAAATTAAACGGGTGCCATGCAGCGACGGCAGCGCAATCATCAATGTACCTCCAGGCACCTACCGGATGGCATTGAACCTGGCACCCGCCGGAGATCCCACCAAATCGGGCATGGAATATTCAAGTCAAGAAGTCGTGATCCCGGCCCAGGGCATCACTGCGACCGCCGAATTGGCCCAAGCCAATGTAAATTTTACGTGGGTCCCGGCGACGATTCCTGCGTGTACGGGGGCGGCCAAACTATCGATGAAAATCGACAAGACTACCGTGGTCAATGTGACCTGCACGTTGGGCTCAGCAATGGCGGCGGTGCCGGCCGGCAGCAAAGCCGCAGCGATTGTGATTGGCGTTACCACGTTCGCAAAAACCTTAACAATTCCAAGGGCTGGCGGTACCGTGGTGTTGCCACTGCCGTGATATCCACGCGAATGTCATAACGCCGGCTAGCAAGTACCAGCAGCGTCGCTGATCCGATAGTTTCCGCACTTGCAGATTTGTTAACACATGCGACGCTATTGCGCGTTGAACTCGGTACCAGGAACCCATGATGACCTCGCTTGATGACCAACTGATTGGCACATTTGCTGGCAACTTTCAGATCCGTGCGCTCATAGGATCTGGCGGTATGGCGCGGGTGTATTCAGCGCAACACCCGACGCTTGGCAAAAATGCTGCGATCAAAGTGCTGTCACATGAATTGGCGAATAACCGCGAGTTGGTGCAGCGCTTCGTGGTTGAAGCTCAGGCAGTGGCGCGGCTCAATCATCCCAACATCGTCGAGATTTCCGATTTTGGTACGTTGCCTGATGGCCGGCCATTTTATGTAATGGAGCAACTTTCAGGCGAAACCTTGCAAGCGTATTTGCAGCGTGTTGGGCCACTTGAAGTCGCAACGTTGGCCGCCATTTTAGAGCCCGTGCTTGGTGCGCTTGAGGCCGCGCACAATGCCGGCATCGTGCATCGTGACCTGAAACCCGATAATATATTTTTGGCACTGCGAGGTGACGGCTACCTGCCTAAGCTCCTCGATTTTGGTATCGCCAAAATGATTGTCGCCGAGGTTACCTCGCAAACGGCAGTTGGTAGTTTGTTAGGTACGCCGGCGTATATGTCGCCGGAACAAGCGTCGGGCCAAATTCATCAAGTCTCGGCCCGTAGTGATATTTATGCGGTTGGCGTGTTGGGCTACGAAATGCTGACCGGTAAACCGCCGTTTGTGTCGCCGCATCTGGGCGAACTTATTTTGCAGCATCTCACTGTCGAGCCGCAGCCGTTAGCTAGGTTTCGGCCAGATGTACCTGCGGTATTGAGCGCGCATTTACATCAATGTTTAGCAAAAGATCCAAACGCTCGGCCGGCTTCGGTTGGTCCGTTGCGAACGCTGTTGCGGTCGCTAGCAAATCCGCATTCGATCAGCGCGCAGATTTTAACATCAATACCACCACCAGTGCATCTGCCGATGGGCACGCCGGTGTTTCGGCATGATGCAAACTTTGATAGCAATGGTCATACCCTCGATGGCAGCGTGCCTCGAATGCCGGCGCACGTTGATGTGAACGGTATGACGGTCGATGCGAGCGGCCCGATTCCGGCGATTGGGCGTCCAGCCGTTCGCCCGGATGTCTTGCCTGTCGCCGTTGCCGCAACGGCCAAAGCGCAGCGACCGACTCCGAGCCCGGCACCAGCGGCAGCCCCAGCAAATCGCACGCTCACCCTGGGCGGCCATGCTGCAGCGGTAAAACGCGCGGCAACATCGTCGCCAGCTGAGCTACCAAGCGAAGCAGTTGCAGCGGAACTGCCGCCGCCGGTTTTTGCAACCCGTGCGCTGGTGCCGCCAGTCACGTTGAACACGCGAAAATCCGGCCAAGGGTTACTTTGGATCGCTGCGTTTGCAGCCACCGTCGTTGCAGCAGTTGCAATATTTTTTGCAGTGCGCGCACTCAAAACCCAAAATCAACAAACGACGCAACCGATGTTGGCTGGCGTATCCAACTCGTCTACGCCACCTAGGCCAGAGATTGTGGCACAGGTTGCACCACCTGTGATGACGCCAATTCCCAACAATATCGCCGCGCCTGCAGCTCGCGATGACGAGGCAATTATCCCGAGCCCAAGCGCGTTGGACGTAACGCGTAAACCCGGCGCGCCGCTGCATGTTGTGCCACGCAATGCGACACCAGCTGCCACGGCGGCCCCAAGTAAGTCCACTGGTACACCGGTTGCCGGGCCTGGCGGTGCGGCACCACAACCGCCCGCCGACGACGAAAATCCGGCCTACGTTGCTTTGGTTCGCGAAGTTACCGATGCCACGTATGCCAAAGATTTCGCGCGTGGGTTGGCAGCTGCTGAAAAAGGTTTGTTAATGCGACCCGACGATTTGTCGTTACGCTTTCAAGCCGTCTTGATGGCGTGCCAAGCAAATAATGCGACAGCCGCGAAACGCAACTTTGCCGAGATTCACAATGCGCAAACCCGGGCTGGCATCGAGCAAGCATGTATTGCTTTTTCAGATATTGAGCTGACGGCCGAGACTAAATACACGTCCGCATATAAATCTAAAAAGGCCACCGAAATTTACATGGAAGGTGCCAAAGTTGCACAGACCGGTGATCACGCCGCTGCCGCCAAGCTCTACGAAAAATCATTTGATCTAAATCCAATTAAGTCGAACGATGCAGCAGCATGGCAAGGGGCGATGGAAGCGTGTCGTGCCGGCAACGAGACGTTGGTCAAAAAATTCTGGCCACATGTTGCCGCGCGCTTCAAAGATGATGTGATCAAAGCCTGTCAAAAAGTTGATGTTGTGATTCCTGGGATTGTTGAGCCAGGGCCGCTGTAGATTCGGACTGGGGGGACTGTGGCGATTGAAGTTGAATGCGCACTGGAATGCGCGATGGCGCTCGGCTTTAGCGACGCTGCCACACTTGATGCCCGCTCACGAGCTGGCCGCGCTGCTCGGTTGGCAAATTCGGTTTGCCGTTAGCGGCTATCGGTCCGAAAGTCCGAAAGTCCGAAAGTCCGAAAGTCCGAAAGTCCGAAAGTCCGAAAGTCCGAAAGTCCGAAAGTCCGACGGACCAATGCCTCGACGGTAGGAAGGGCGTTCTGCTGATAATGGAGGCAAGGCGCGGAAGCGGCGGGCACCGGCCACCCTAGAACACCGAATGGCTTG
>JAYWHS010000391.1:0-4237 GCA_043777635.1 Kofleriaceae bacterium
TGCCTGTGCCGATGCCAATCGGGTGCCGGCCGGTGGCGCGCTCGCGGTTGAGCGTTTTGGCTTTGGCCGCAGCATCACGCAGCGCTTGGCGATGCATCCTAATATTCGGTTGGAGCGGCGGCGGCTTGATGAGTTGCCGGCCGGCCCCGTGATTGTTGCCACCGGGCCGCTGACCGCTGGCAAACTCGGCGAAGTGATTCGCAACGAGTTGGGCGGTGACCGCATGTATTTTTACGATGCGATCGCGCCAATTGTTTCGGCTGATTCGATTGATTGGAATCATGCGTTTCGGGGCTCGCGCTGGGGCAAAGATATGGTGGCGGCGGTGCCCAACGCAGCGGCGGCGGCCTCCACGGATTTATTTGAAGGCAAAGAAACCGAAGGCGGCGATGGTGGTGTTGGCGAAGATGGCGCCGGGGACTACATCAATTGCCCACTCGATAAACTGCAATATGAAGCGTTTGTTGCAGCGGTGAACGCTGGCCGTAAAGTGTTGCCGCATGCGTTTGAAGAACCCAAATATTTCGAAGGCTGCATGCCGATCGAAGTGATGGCCGAACGCGGTGAGGGCACGTTGCGGTTTGGCCCAATGAAACCGATAGGCCTGCGCGATCCACGCACCGGGCATCGGCCGTGGGCCGTGGTGCAGTTGCGACCGGAGAATCAATATCTCACGGCGTATAACCTGGTTGGTTTTCAAACTCGGTTGGCGTACCCGGAACAGCAGCGGATTTTTCAAATGGTGCCGGGCTTGGCCAACGCTGAGTTTTTGCGCTTTGGATCGATTCATCGCAATACCTACATCGATGCGCCAGCCAAACTCGGCCAACGTTTTGAGTTGCGGTCGCGGCCGCAGTTACGCTTCGCGGGTTTGTTAACCGGCGTCGAGGGCTACATCGAATCGTGCGCGATGGGGTTGTTGTGCGCCCGCATGTTGATCGACGAGCTGCGAGGCAAGCCGCATAATCCACCGCCAGCCACCACCATGATGGGTGCGTTGTATTTGCACGTCACGGCGCCACGCACCGGTGTGTATCGCTATGCCCCGACCAATTCGAATTACGGCTTGATGCCGCCGCTGCCCCTTGAGGCTGACGGTAAATATCGCAAAGACAATAAAAAACCGAGGATGAGCGAACGCGCGCAACGCGATTTTTCGGCGTGGTGTGCGACTGCGTTGCAGTGACTGCGTTGCAACTGCGAGTGAGTCCTCGTAAGGTTGCAGCATGAAACGCTTGATCGGCAAATACGCGTTAGTCACCGGTGGTTCGAGCGGCATCGGTGCAGCCATTGCGGATGCGTTAGCTGGCGAAGGCGCTGCGGTGGTCGCCACCGGTCGGCGCTTCACGTCGGTGGCCCTCACCAAACCTGAATTTGGCGTGGTGCAGAAAATCAATCTTGATGTCACCGATGAAGCCGGCGTGCGAGCGCTGATTCAAGCCATGCCGGAGCTGGATATTCTCGTGTGTTCGGCTGGCACTGGTACATTCGGTCCGATCGTCAACGCGCAAACCGCGATGTTGCGCGAGATGTTAGACACCCACATCGTCGGTACATTTTTGTGCGCGCGCGAAGCGCTCAAGCGTATGCAGCCTCGGCGCAAAGGCCACATTGTGGCGATTGCATCAGTCGCTGCCAACAAAGCATTTACCGATTGCAGTGGCTACACTGCGGCCAAAGCTGGCCAACTGGGGTTGGTCCGAGTGTTGGCCGAAGAAGCGCGGCCGTACGATGTGCGGGTGACCTCAGTGTTGCCGGGCGCAACCGATACACCTATCTGGGACGACCGCCCAGGTTTTGATCGCAGCAAAATGATGAAGCCTGACGACGTCGCCGGCTTTGTGGTGTCGATCATCGCGCGGCCGGCCATTGCGGTCGAAGAAGTCTCCATCAATCCGCCGGGTGGCGCTTTGTGAGCTGGTTCAAACGCGCGGATGCACCGGCGGTGGCAGCGCGCTGCACGTTTTGCAACGCTGCGCGGGCCGAGGTAAAAGTGCTGGTTGCCAAAGATGCAGGCACGGCGATTTGTGAGCGTTGTATCGCTACCGCGCTGGCGGTTATCGATAATACTGCGGTGGGCAACGTCGCGTTGGCGTATCCAACGTTGGGGTTGTCGTATGGCGAGCTGATCGAAAGTGCGCCGCTTGAATCATGGGAGCGGCTGCCGATGCTGGCGCGTGGGCTGCTGGCGTTGCGTTCGACCCCGGCGGTGGAGCTGCTGCGGTTGGCTGGTATTTGTGCTGCGCGCAACCACGATGCAGCTCGGCAAGCCGCGCTGCTGTTGTACCGTGATGTTGTGAACGTCGCCGAGTTTGGGCCACGCCATGCGGTGGCGATGGGCTATTTAGCCTATGATTTGGGCGATTATTCGGCGGTGCGGCGGGCGGTTACCATTTTGGTACCCAACGCAACGATCGATGAACCAACCATGCTCGACTTGGCCGCGCTGACATTGTTGGTCGATGTTGTCGAGCAACGCGAAGTGGTAGCACCAGCGACGGCATCGCGGGCCCGTGGCCTGGCTGATTTAGCGATCGCCGTCGGTGATGCGGCCGTGGCCTCACGGGCCCGCGCCGTCGCTGCGTGGGTCTTGCATCTGCATGGCGATGACGTTGGCGCGATTGAACACTATCAAGCGGTGGCGGCGCAGTCGCCGTTGTTGCCGCGCAGCGCTGTGCCGTACGGTGATGCGCTGGCTCGCACCGGCCAGCGTTCGCTTGCAGTGGACGTGTGGCAAAAAGTTATCGGTGACAGTACTGCCTCGGCGCACTGGCAAGCCGAAGCTCAGTCGCGGTTGGCGCAGCCGACGAGTGCGTATCGGTGAACAGGGACTTACCCGTGTGCCCGTCCCTTCGGTCGGCGACAGTCACTCGCGCGAATTCGTAGAGAGGGCCTCACTTTGAAGAATGCGCATCAGGGCGAACCTTTCGTCCGCCAGTCCGCCAGTTCGCCAGTCCGGAGTCTGTACTTGCCACCTTTCGGCAACTGACGAACGAGACCCCGAATGTGGTTCGTGAAGCAACGGTCGTCCGCCGCAACGCGATGAATGCGCTGCTCGCTCATCCGGTTTTTTTTGCTTCCAAGCACATCAAAACCAGCCCAGTCAGGGCCCAGCGAGCTACCGCCCCTCATTTGGCGTTGCGTGCAATCCCAATAAAATCGATCACCTCAAATGCGAAGGCCCTGGTCAAGCCGCGCGCTGCGCTGCTAGATTGATGGCCGTGGAGTGGAGGCGACCTAATCCAGACGAGTACAATCATCTCGCCGAGCGACTCCTGCGCCTCGAGCTGCCGGAAGGCAGGTGGGCATATTCGGTCGACCCGAAGAACGGAATGGTCTGGGCCCTCCCGATCGATATGGCTGGAGGACCCGCTCGCAAACGGAAGAAGCTAGGCAAGATCGTTGGGGTCGACGAGAGCAAGTATCTCTATTATGTCCACCACAGCTACGTGGTACGCATCGCGCGCGAGACGTATCGTCAGATAGGAACCGCCCCTCGGAAGTCAGCGACGTGAGGCCGCATAGCGCCGGTATCAAATCCTCAAATCCCGAACGGGGTTCGTTAAGCGAGCGTGAAGCGAGTGCTACGCGAGTGCCGGCAATCCGGAGCGAAGGATTAGACCGCACTCACGCCTCGTAATGGGTTAAAGGCGAGGCACTGAGAATAGAACCGCTCGAGCTCCGCTCTCTCCTCTGTGGGCGGCAAGTCCTCAAGTACCTGCTCCCACCCGATTGCACGGAGCTCGATGCGTTCGAGAAGCGGAAGAAACGAGTCCTGGAACCACCCGTCGTGGACGCCTTCGTACGGCTCGATGCGCTGGGCCACCTTGGCTCGAATACTCTGTTGGGACAAGAGGTCGCCGAATACCCCGGCCTCGATCTGCTGTTGAGGTGCAAGCACATAGAAACCGAGCCGATTCAACGAGTCAGGCGAGACTCCTCCGACCGCGAGCATGTGGGCCATGCAAGCGACGTTTCTGTTGATCCGGTTGATCCTTGATCCTGAACGGGGTTCGTTACGCGAGCGCCGGCGAGTGCCGGCAATCCGGACGCGCGGGATACCCCAAACATGCGGAGTTTGCGGATTCCCGACGCAAACGCCGCCCAAACGGTACGGTTGGCAGCGCCGAATTTGCGGGAAATTGGCCGAAATCAAGGGGCCGAAAATGCTGGTGCCGACGAGGCGGGCAGCGATCGTCGGGCGAGGCGGCAGATTTTGGAGCGCGGCGACTACAGG
>JAYWHS010000392.1:0-15265 GCA_043777635.1 Kofleriaceae bacterium
TGTCCGCCATCAACCACCAAGGTTGTGCCGGTAATGTAGGCGGCTGCGTTGCTGCGCAAAAACACG
Source organism: Kofleriaceae bacterium (assembly GCA_043777635.1). Taxonomy (GTDB): domain Bacteria; phylum Myxococcota_A; class Polyangia; order Haliangiales; family Haliangiaceae; genus JABFXX01. Next base: position 67 of record JAYWHS010000392.1, read on the forward strand.
GCAGCCGCTGCGATTTCTTCGATCGCGCCAAACCGGCCGAGAGGTACCGATGCCTTGGCTTTGTCGGCGGCGCTGCCAGCTAATCGCCGCATGCCTTCGGTTTCGGCAATTGGGCCAGGTGCAATGCCGTTGACGCGAATACCAAATTGGCCCCATTCAACCGCCAGATTCCGAGTAACCGCATCAACCCCAGCTTTAGCGGCCGATGCATGAATTTGCAACGGCGTGCCGCCGTAGTGCAGCGTTGCGCTGATATTGATGATCAAGCCTCGGCCGCCGAGGCGCAGTGATTCGAACGCGGCCCGGGCAACGTTGAACGTACCGCACAAATCGATGTCGACGACCGTGCGAAATCCGTTGGCCGAAAGCGCCGCCGCTGGTGCTAGGAAGTTGCCGGCGGCTCCGTTGACCACGGTATCAAGATGGCCAAACTTTGCCACGGTCTGCGCGATGGCGTCGGCGACAACGTCCGGTTGCCGGACATCGCATGGCACAAAGAAGATTTCGCGGCCGGTCGCGGCTGACATCTCGGCAGCAGTTTGCGCAAGCACATCGGCCTTGCGGCCAACCAGACAAACATCGGCGCCAAATTGCGCTAACGCTTGGGCGATGCCTCGGCAGATGCCGGTACCACCGCCGGTGACCAGGGCCACATGGCCGGCTAAAAGATTGGCTTCAAATGCAGCGAGCGGGCCGGTGCGTAGCGTTGGAATCGCAGTCATGACTTCACCTTTAGTTGCCACATGTAGTGATAGGGATTTTCGCGGACAAAGCCGCGCTCGATGACATCGAAATATTTGGCCAGGATCTTAGTGATTTTGGTCGCTGAATACGGGTAGCCGAGTTCCCAATAATGTTCGGCAATCGGTTTGTGCCGCCATGGCAACATGAATTTGTGGCCCAACGTCAGCATGTGATCGCCCCACCAAAATGCCCAGCGCACCCGCAATCCTCGATACGGCAGCGAAATAAATACGTGCGGGGTAGCGCGTTTAGCAATCGCCGCCAACGCCGCTTCGAATTCAGCGAATGGGATATGTTCCAAAATTTGAAATGCACAAATTGCGTCAAAACGAAGATCCGCCGGCAACGACGTGTCGAGTTTGGTCACATCGGCGACGTAATCGACGTCGCGGCCGGCATCAATGTCGAGGGTTTTGACGTCGATACCAGCGCGTTGCAAATAACTGCGAAAAACTCCCGAGCCCGGTCCAATCTCAAGCACCCGCGACGGCCGCACCGACATTACAGCGCGGATTTGGTGCCAATACGACATCCAGCGTTCGCGGTCATCGTAGCGCTCGAAATCGTAGTGCTCGGCAGCGACTTGAACTGCGCGATTATCGACCACGGCCGGTAAAGTCTCGGAGCTCGCCATAGCCGTACGTAGCGCGAAGCGTGCGGGGCTACAAGGCCTTACGCCTCGTCGCCGAGGTTGGCCACAGTCTGCCAACCAGAATGTGTGGCACGATGCGCTATGGCATCAAATCCAACAGCGGCTTTTGCATTGGCGCAGTTTCCGGTCCACCTTGGCTCGGTTGCGCAGATTCATCGGTTGCCAGAATTCACTGGTGACATGGCGTGGTACCAGGCTTACGGAGCGCGTTTTGGCGAGCAGGATGGCGGCGGGCGGTTGGTTAGCATGCATACCTTCGATGCAAATTGGACGTCGTGGGAAATGCATCCACACGGTGAAGAGCTGGTGCTGTGTAGTGCTGGCACGATCACGATTTGGCAACAAACCATCGAGGGTACTCACGCGGTCGTGTTGCAGCCCGGCGATGCAGTTATTAACCCTGCTGGGGTTTGGCATACCGCTGATGTTGCCGCTGCGGCCACTGCAATTTTTATCACGGCTGGTGCCGGCACTGAGCATCGGCCGCGCTAACCCGCATCTCGGTGACTACGCGTCAACGTGGCTGGACCGTCGCGCCCTCGCCACGCGTCAAACCACGTAGTCGATGCATCTCGGGTAGTCGATCGGTTCACGGGAGTCTGTTCGGCCCGCGGCGGTTCTGCGGAAGTTTGTGCTGCACATTTTTGGCAGTTGCCGCATTGAGCGCCTCCCACACGATCGCTGCTTCATCGCTGGCCAGCACCACGTCAAACTTCACCATGCCGTTATCAAGACTGCGCCGCGTCACCGTGCGCAGCGCTGCAACTTGTGTCGCCGCCGACGCTGCGGCCGTCGCTCCATCACTGTGCACTTGGTCATACGCCTGTACGTGCTGATACGACTTGCACAACGTTTCTAGCTGCGACGCTGGCTGCGAAACACCACTGTAACAAAAAAATTTGCCGAGACGGCTCCTCGGCCTGTGCCGGCCATCTCGCAGCCTTGCCAGCGTTTCACCCGCTACACGTCGGCACCGCAATTCTTCGTCTAAAAACACGCCGACACAAATCGAAGAAATTCATCTCCACTACAAGAAGGAATTACGTCCGAAAACCGGACATCACACCGTGCCTGCCACCGATGTCTCGTTGCGAATCTTTGCAATCGAATTCCCGCTCCAAGGCTTCGCTATCAAATGCCCGCGACGCGAAGGCGGCGCATCAGGATCCGCGCGAGCACTAACCTACGCGGCCAGCCGCAGTGCCCAGCTCAAGCTCCGTATCGCTCCCTCCGAAGCCTCAGGGCGCCGACCGTTCACCAACCTCTCCACCCATTTCTCCACCTCCGCCTCGCCACCCCCCCGCGCAAAAAAATCGCATTGACTGCAAAATACTTGGAACCGAGGGCTCACTTCGCTGTCCTAGCTCTTGAACATCGCAACTCGCTTGGCTGAGGCACTTCAAATGCCGCAATGCTGGCGCTGCGAGTACCGCGTGCAGCGTCGCACGCGCCGTCATTTTTTTGCTTTGGAGGTTGTCATGCGCTCAGCATCTGCTTTGCGATGGGCTGGTTTTGCCCTCGCGCTTGTTGTTTCGTCGTCGTCGGTGGTTGCCCAACCCAACAAGGCCGGGCCAGCGCGAGCTAAGCGCTCGGTTGCAGAATGCGCAACGTTCGATCAAGCCGACAAAGGCGACGATGGTGTGGCGTTAACAGTTCGCAACAGCTGCTCGATGCCGGTGGCTTGTTCCATGAGTTGGACGCTGGTTTGCGCACCTGAATCGAAAAAACGCAAATCGTTGCACAAAGAAGCCGCCAACTTCACCTTGTCAGACGGTGCCAGTGAATCGCGCGATGCATCACCGGCTACGTGTGGTGCTGATGGTTGGTCAATTGAAAACATTCAGTGGAGCTGTGCACCGGTTCGTGACTAACCAGAAATTTTCGCAAATTCAATACCTTAGGGCCGGCGACGGCCCTTTCGTCGTTTGCTGAAAAATCGGTCAAAAATCCACAAAATCAAATGCTTGCACCACAAGAGATGTTGTTAGATCGTTAGGCCTCGTGCTGCGTGTGTATCAGTAACGGAAATCCCGTTACCACGTAGTATAAGGACCTAACGATCATGTCTACCAACCAACAACTTGATGCGCTGCTCATTGGCGCTCTGTACGGCGAGCTTTCGCCAGCAGAGATGTTAACGCTCGACGCTCACCTGCTGGCGAATCCCGCCGACGCGGGGCTGTTGGCTCAACTGCGGCAAGTCCATGCAGTGGTGAGATCAGGCGGCTTGATCCAAAGCTTTGTTGAGCCGCCGCAAGCGGTTTCAGCGTTGTTGCTGCAAGAGGCATCCCGCAAGGCCCCGAAAAAGTCGCTGGTCAGTAACCGTAATGAGCCAGCCAATTGGTTCGCTAGATTTGTCCGCAGCATGGCATTGCATCCAGGGCTAGCGGCTGCGGCGTCCTTGGCGCTGGTCGCTGGGATTGGCGGGGTGTTGTTCACCCGTGGCCAAGGTGCTGTGCAGGACACCGCACCAGCTCCTTCGGCCGTCGTGCAAGCAGACCTACGCAGCGCTGGCTCGGCCGCCGCTGCAGCGCCAATACTCGGTGGTGCCAACTCGGGTTCGGCTGCGGCAACCGCCGAACTGGCCCGTAATGGTGCCGCTGGCGCAGCCGGCACGCTGGCTCGCGACCAAGCGGATCAAGGTAAAGGTCGTTTTGGCGAAGTCGCCAACAATGAGCTCAAGCAAACCGAAGAAGACGGGCGCGGTGGCAAGCTCGAAACAATCACTGCGAACATCGCAGATCCCGCTGATACTCCACCACTTGATACCCAGCAAAATCCTCGAGGGATCAGCAGCGAAGGCAAAGCGCGCCCAGATGCTGTCGCACCAACAGTCGCGGCAAAGGCAAAAAAACCACTGCCCAAGGACTACGTCACGGTTTCGACATCGGGCCGGCAACCGATCGACGGTGATGAGTTTCAAGCGGCACCTACCAATGCGATTTCCGGTGGGCGCAAACTCGACGCCGAAGATGCCGATCGCAACGTTGCAAATGTAGACCCCGCTGCGTCGAGTGGCGGCGTTGCGCCAAGTACCGACAAAGTGGCTAAAAAAGAATCGAGCGGCAGATCCAAGTCAGTGGCCAAAAAAGCCAGCAACGCAGCGAACAAACCCGCTGACAACTGGGCTGCGCCGCCGGTAACCAAAGATCCGATCAAAGCGCCGGTGCAAGCTGCGGCCGAGGCGCCCGCTCAAAAGACCACCGCGCCCGCTCAAAAGACTACCGCGCCCGCCGAATTGGCGTGGGTTCGTGGTGAACACGACAAGCTCAAAAAATTGGTGGCGGCCGGTAGGTGTACCGAGGCTGCCAAGGTCGGCGCTGCCATGGCGGCACGGGTGCCTGAGTACTACCAGCAGTATGTTGCTACCGATCGGCAAGTCCAATCCTGCGCCGCTTATATTCGCGAACGTCGCTCGCTTGAATCAGAAAAGACCAGCGCCGGCAAACCTTCGAAAACTGCGGATGACGCCAAGTAATAGGTCGCGCGAGGTAACCGGCGGTCGGCTGAGCGAAGCGCTTCGCTTATACTTTTTCAGGGACGTAGTCCTTCGGCATTAACACCGAGCCGGCGTCACCGAACAAGAACTGGTCACACTGCTCTTTAAGCATCTCGTGAGTCTTCTTCTGGGTCAGGTCGAGACGCATTTCGTTAACGATCTTCTTGGAGTGTTCAATCCAAAGCGTCCAGGCTTGCTGGGAAATCTGCTCGTAGATTCGTGCGCCCAGTTCATCGTTGAAAGGTTTGAACAACATGGCCGGCAGGGTCTCACCCAGCTTTTTGCATTTTACGGTACGTGACATAGCGGGCAGTCGAGCAAGATTTTCGGTTTGACGCAACGTGCCAGCCGCTAAAAAGGCAGATACAGCCTCGCTTGGATTATACGTGGTTGCTCATCGCCCGTGCTACGCTGCCAAGCGATGAGTAACCTCACCCAAACGTGGCGGCGCTACGCAGCGCCCGCAGTGTTGGCTTGCGCGGCAGTGGGCGCGAGCTGTGGCGACAATACCAACGGCAGCGGCCTGGACACCTTTTTGCCGCCCATTCCCCCAGCTACGGGGGAAGCGCAAAATGTGTTTGCCGGTGAAATCACCATGGCCAAGAGCAATGAGTTGCTCAAAGGCCCAGCGGCCAGCGGCATGGTTGGTGACTTCTACATTCGCAACGGTAAAGTCAGCTTCACCGTGCAATCCCCGACCCGGGTTATCGGTGTGGTGCCGCAAGGTGGCAACCTGGTTGATGCGGTACTCAATGACGGTACCAAGCCGACCGTCGAAGATCACTTTGGTGAGTTGAGTCTGATTTATGTGTTGGGTCGCACCTGCGAACACGATTCGATCGAAGTGCTTGCCGATGGTTCGGGTGGTGGTGTCGCAGCGATCCGCGCCCGTGGCAAATCTGGCAACAACGACTTTATCAACATTAAAGCCATCGGGGTTTTGCCAGTAAGTGCGACGGTGGATCCGGATATTCCAGACCAAGTCGAATGCGCCACCACCTACATTTTGGAGCCTGGTGCCAGCAATTTGCAGATTTATCATACGATCTACAACGCTGGCCCCGATAAGGTTACCGGGCCTATGGGCACGTTGACCGATACCGGTGGGGCCACCGAGTCGTGGGGCAATTTGCGTGGCTTTGAGCGTTTGGGGGTCGACAATCTGGCGTCGTTATCGTCGCCATCGCCGATCGACTACGTGCTGTATCAAGGCCCTGGCGTTGCCTACGGCGTCATTCCGCGTCATGACACACCGACGGTGCACTCGCAGTTCCTCATTGCTGGGGTCTCGGTTTTGTTACTGGGCAATGAAGCGCTACTCGATATCATCGACAAAGAAAAATACTACCTAAGCCTTGCACCGAATGGTGGGTACTCGCAGCGCTACGATCTTGCCGTCGGCAAAGACGCGGCTCAAGTTGATGAGGTTTTTCGCACTGGGACAGGTGAAGCGCTCACCACCATCGGCGGTACGGTGGTGTGGTCGAAGGGCGGCCCAGCCACCGGCGCGCGGGTCGGTATTTTCCGCGACGACAACGGCAATAATCTGCTCGATGACAAAGACCGCATCGAGAGTTTTGCAGATGTTGACGCCACCGGGAAATTCACAGCAAAAGTTTCGGCGGGCAACCATTTGCTGCGTGCTGAAGTCCTTAACGTAGGCGCTTCACCGGTGGTTCCGGCCGGTGCCGCCGTCGCATTGACTGTGCCATCGCCGATGAAAATAGATTTCACTATTCTCGATGAACAAACCAACCTGCCAATTCCTGGCCGGTTATTGGTCGTCGGTGATCATTTGGCGGCCCCTGATGCACGGGTCTTTTCAACCTACGATCGCCTCACTGGCATCGTCGATGGTTCACACAATATTCGTGGCACTACCACGGATCTAGGCGATGGTGCCGACCCAGCCCTGATGTTGCCAGCGGGTGGAAATTATCGGATTTACGCGACCCGCGGTACCGAGTATTCGTACGACAGCAAACCAGTCACAGGCACGGCTGACCAAAACCTGGTGTTCAAGCTGCGTCGGGTAGCGCCGGCTACTGGTTATTATTCCACCGAGTGGCACGTTCACCAAGTTGGCTCGCCCGATTCGCCGGTGCTGTCCGAAGAGCGGCTGCGCTCAGCTGCTTCCGCCGGCATCGAGATGTTTGCGGTGACGGACCATGATTACGTTTCGGATTTACAACCGCTGGTCGAGAGCATGAACTTGCAATCGATCATGCGGGTGTTGCCGGGTATCGAAGTGACGCCCTTTGTGTACGGCCATTACAATGCATGGCCAATGCAAGTATCGAAAGATGACGCCAGCAACGGAGCCATCGATTGGGCCCGGCTCAACAGTGGCTTTGCAATGACGCCGAAACAGATTTTCGAAACCATGCGCAGTCGTGGTGCCAAAATGATGCAAGTAAATCATCCTCGCGGTTCGGGGATTGGGCAGTTTCAAGCCGCCTTTGACCGGGCCAACTTGAAGTACGACTACACCGCGAAAACGATGTACGGCGATTTTAGTGCCTCGGATATCGCGGTACCGAACGAGTGGTTACGTTTGCCTGAAGAATCGTTATGGAGCCCGACCTTCACCGGGCTTGAAGTGTGGAACGGCCTGGGCATGGGCGATACCAATATGGATGGTGTGCGCGAGTTGACGTCGCTCGATCGGGTAATGGCAGATTGGTTCAACATGCTGTCGTTTGGATTCTATGTCACGCCGCTCGGCAACAGTGACACCCACAGTTCCATGCGTGATCCGATGGGGATGCCGCGCACCTACGTGGCAGTTGCTGACGATTCGTCGGCGATGCTGCGCAGCGGCGCAGCAGTTGACGAAGTGCTTGCAAACCAAACCCGGAAGAATCTAGCCGGGGTCGATGTTGCCAATGATGTGGTGGTTACCAATGGACCCATGATGGAAGTAAAAAGTGGCGCACTGCCGGTGTTAGGCCGGGTCGTCACCGCCGGTCCATCGGGTGTTACCTTCACGGTGACACTCACCGCTGCTGATTGGGCCGAGTTCGATACGCTCGAAGTATTCGCCAACAGCACGCCGGTTTCGCCGGTGAAACCAAACTCGGCGTTGACGCCGCTCAAATGCTGGACCAGTCGGGCATTGGCGTCACTTGACGTCAAAGATCCATGCAAGCTGGCTAGCTTGGCCGCCGAGGCGATGACCGTGACGCTGGCGCCCGCTGGGGCCGGCAATCGGCGCTACGAAGCCACCGTGACCGTCACGTTAGATGATGCCGATATTCTCAACCGCGCTGGTGCGGTGGGCAAAGACGCCTGGTTAGTGTTTCGCGTGCGTGGCGATCGATCGATTTTTCCGATGATGCCTGACGGCGTTTTGTCGCCTGACTTGATGCCGGTTGCACTCAGTGGTGATCGCACCATGATTGCAACGGCTTTTGCCGGTAAAGGTATTGCTGCAGCAGCATTCACCTCGCCGGTGTTCGTGGACTTTGATGGTGGCGGCTATCGCGCGCCGTTCGCTCCGTAGTTTTTGGTTGGGAAACGGTTATGGATAAACTTTCAGAAATTATGAATCACGGCTACGGATCGATGTGGATCGTGGTCGCGTTCTCCGTGATTGCCGTGTGGGTCGCCATCGATCGCTTGGTTGCGCAATGGAAGTTCGTGGAGCGCGCGCGTGCCCTGAGCGAAAGTGTGCTTAAAAGCGTTACCCGCGGGGCCCATGATGAAGCTCGGTCGGCGTGCGAACGTTCGCCATCACCGATGGCCGATGTTTATTTGGTTGGATTCGGCCGCTTCAAACGTGGCAAAGCCGAACATGTCGCAACCGCAGTGCAGCGTGAACGCATTCGCGTCGCTACCGCCTTGCGAACCCGCATGTGGATGCTAGGCACGATTGGCGCGACCGCGCCGTTTGTTGGTTTGTTTGGCACGGTTGTGGGCATCATGGACGCCATGGGTGGTTTCAAAGGTGACGAGACCGTAAAATTTTCCATGGTGTCTGGGCCGATTTCCCAAGCCTTGATTGTCACTGCTGTAGGTATTTTTGTTGCAGTTGAAGCTGTTATTTTGTTTAACTATTTCTCACAGCGCGCGGGTCGCATCGGCGCTGAAATGAAGCTACTTACCGACGAGTTTTTGGAGCAGTTGTTGGAGCCAGATGTGGTCGTAGCTGAAACCGAAGGGAGTGACCGTGGCGATCGGAAATCTTCCAAGTAGCAGTGATTCGGCAGACCCGGACGCCGAAGGTGGCGACGGAATATTTGCCGAAATCAACATCACGCCGCTGACGGACGTGTTTTTGGTGCTGGTAATCATTTTCATGATCAGTGCGCTTTCGGTGCAAGTCGAAGCGCGCCGCGAGAAGAAAAAAGTTGAGACCGCCGCTGAAAAGACCGAGATCGAAAAGAAGAGCGGCATCAAAGTGAACTTGCCGACCGGTGTGGCACAAGAAATCGACCCATCCAAGGCGTCGCTGGTCTTAGTGATTCCGGTTACCGGCGACGTTCAAGTCGGCGGCAAAAATGTTAGCGACAACGATCTTGACGCGTTGTTTCGGTCGGCGTTCGTAAAAGACAAAACCACCCAAGTGGTGCTCAAGGCTGACAAAGGCGTGCAGCACGGCCGTGTGGTTGGGGTGATGGAGCGGGCGAAACAAGCCGGCCTGACCCGCCTAGCCATCGGCACCTCCGGGTAATGTTCGTTGCAACGGGTGCGGCTGGCCGGGGGCCGCGTTGTCGTTGCGCTTCCGATGCTCATTGGCAAGAGCCAACTGCGCTTCGGTTCTCACTCCGCCTTGCCCGCGACCAGCCGCACGCGTTGCATCCGAACATTACGCATTTTCTGGATACGTCGGAAATGATTGGCTCTTGGGACTCGGGACTCGACACTCGGGCTACGGCCCTCGGGCCTGTGATCAGGACTTGGTACGATGGAGTCGAGGCACCCATTAAACGTCGAGCTTGGCGAGTTTTTTGTGCAGCCCTTCGCGGGTGATGCCGAGGGTGGCTGCAGTTTTGGTCTTGTTGCCACCGTGATCGCGGAGAGCTTCGGCGATGAGCCAGCGCTCGACTTGATCCATCTGTTCTTTGAGCGTGCCCGGCTTGGGGGCGATGCGGGCGATGGTGCCTTCGATTTTACGTAAGCGTGGCGATAAATCGGTAGCCTCAATCCAATGCCCGGGCTCGGCTGCAATCATCAGCCGTTGCACTTCATTTTCGAGTTCACGGATGTTGCCTGGCCAAGCATAACCACACATGACGTCGAGGGCCTCGGCCGAAAAGCCCGGCATGTCGAGACGGTACTCGTTGGCGTAGCGTCGCAAAAAGTGTTGGGCCAAAGCCGGGATGTCCTCGCGCCGTTCGCGTAGTGGTGGCAATTTGATCGGGAACACCACCAGCCGGTAATACAAATCTTGCCGGAACCGCCCGGCTGAAACTTCAGCCGAAAGGTCGCGATTGGTTGCACAAAGGATGCGCACGTCGACTTGTTTTTCAACCGTTGCACCAACCGAGCGGATGGTGCCTTCTTGTAGGACGCGCAATAGCTTGGATTGCAATGTCATCGGCATTTCGCCGACTTCGTCGAGGAATAGCGTGCCGCCGTCGGCAATTTCGAACAGGCCCTTCTTGTCACTGTCGGCGCCGGTGAACGAGCCACGGCGATGACCGAATAACTCAGATTCCAACAAGTTCTCGGGCAGTGCCGCGCAGTTTTGGGCAACGAACATTTTGAGTTGCCGTTGCGATTGATGATGGATGGCGCTGGCGATCAGCTCTTTGCCGGTACCGGTTTCACCTTCGATGCAAACTGTGGCGCGGGTGTCGAGGACTTTTTCAAGTTGCGTCAACACGGCTTTCATCGCAGGCGAGGTGCCGATGATGTTGTCGAAACGAATTTTTTCTTCTTTGCGCCGCAGGTAAAGATTCTCGCCACGAGCTTTTTCCTCCGCGACTTTGACTCGTGAAAACAGCGTTGCGTTATCAATCGCTAATGCGGCCTGCGAGCTCAACAGCAGCGTGCGCTCAAGATCTTGTTCAGAAAAAATGCCGGCGCTGTGGCGATTGTCGACTTGGAGCAGACCAATAATCTCGTCGCCGCGCCACAACGGCACCGCTAGCATCGATAGAATTTTGCCGCCCATGATCGATTCTGAGGACGACAATTCTTCTTGGGCGTTGGCCGTGAGAATGCCGGCCCGAGCGTTGAGCACTTTGCGCAACACTGCGCGCGATGCCCGCACTGGATCGGCGGAATCACGCACAGGGTCACCGGCACCACTACGCACTTTTGACACCGCTAACAAAAAACGGTCTTTGTTGTCGTCGGCGCGCAGCAAGATCGCAACGTTGGTGGCGCGGGGCAACAGCTCGAAAACCGCTTCGGTACAAGCTTCGAGTACCGCCGCCGGTTCCAGGCGTGCTTGCAACCGTTGTACCACTTGATACACCGCGACGGCACGAGCCGGATCACTCTGTGAAACCGAAGGCAAATCAACAATCGATCGCGACGCGATCAACCGATTGCTCAGTGAAACATCATCGTCGTCGTCATCGACGTCGTCTGCGCTGGCGGCAGCGAGCGCAGCGGTGGCCTGCACGCTGATGCGTACCGGATTGCGTGCATCGCCCAACACTAAAATATCGTTGGGTAGCAGGATGAGTTCCCATTGGTTGTGCGGGCCCATCACGATGAGTTGGCCCGCGCGTTGAACCGCAGAACCGTTGGTTGACTGCAAGTCACGGTAGACCGCTTGGCCGCCTTCAATAATTAATTGGCCGTGTTCGCTCGAAAGATGACTGTCGGCAAATACCAAATCATTGGAAGCCGCACGCCCAATCGAGGTAATTGCGCCAGTTAGAGCGTATCGCTGTTGGAGCGAAGCTCCATTTTCAACTCGTAGTGTAATCACGGGATCTTTTCACGGGCGTTGGCCACTTCGCGCCCATGGTTGGCGTTATACTCCAATGCAGCCCGTCATGTCAGCTTCGGCCAAAGTCATCATCCTCGATTCCGATCCTTTGGCTGGGGCGCAACTGGCGTGGACGCTGGGGCGCAGTGGCTTATCGTCTGTGGTTGTTCCGTTTTCGGTGGCCCTGGCCTCGCTGGTCGAGACGGTTTCCCACGGGGCGCTTGCCGTGGTGTTGGGCGATCATCAACGGGCCATGTTGGAGACCTCTGAGCGCGCTGATCCGAAGCCATTATTAGACAAGACCCGTGCGGTGCGTGACAGTTTGACGGCGGCTGGGCTGAGCGTCGCGATGATCGTCGTCGGTGAAAAAGTTCGTCGCGGGGATGCCGAAGCCGCCGGCGCAACCGAAGCGATGGCGCACCCGTTACATAGTCGTGATGTTGCGATGGTGTTACGGCTCATGTTGAACGAAAACGGTAAGCCGTGGTCGGGCAATCTTGGCGATACGGCAAGCGTTTACCGGTTGATGCGTGGGATTTGCGCGGTAGGGCGCAGCGGCGTGTTGAGCATGATGCGCGGTTTGCGCCGTGGCGAAATCCGCTTTTATCATGGGGAAATCACATCGGCCCAAGTCGGCATGACCCACGGCCAGGCGGCGTTGCATCAACTGTTGCTGTGGACCGACGCGAAATTTGAATTCCGGCGCGAAGACGTAGTGCGGCGTCAGCAAATTCCGCTGGCAATGGTTGATTTGTTTAGCGAGGCCCAGCGTTTTCTCGACCGTATGCATGATGTTTCAAGTGGTTTGTCGCCGGCCGATCGGCTCGAACGCGACGAAGCAAAAATGGCGGAGCTCGGGCCTGCTGTGCCCAAGGCCGTGACCGAGTTGCTGCGGTTGTTCGACGGTAATCGTTCACTGGCTGATATCCTTGAAGACTCGCCATATCGCCAATTCGAAACGTTGCGCGTCACCCTACGGGCAGTCGAATCCGGGATTTTGCGCCAGGTGTTGGTTGAAAAGCCCAAAGCGACATGGCGGGCGCTGTTGGCAATTGAAGAATGGCTGGTCGGCATCGATCGTGCGAGTGCACAACAGCGGGTATTGGCATTGGCGTCCGATGTTGATTCCGGCAAACACCAAATTCCCAACAACAAGAAATCTAAAAAGAAGCGACGCGCCCGAACCCAAGGTCAGGCGTTACCGATTTTGACTGCGCCCGTAGTCCCGACGATTACCTGGGGCGATCTCGTGCCCCGCGAATCCACCTACGAAATCGAAGCGGTATCGCAGGTAGTGCCGGTCGCTGAAGTATCAGGCGAAATTGCCATGCGTACAGTGACGGCAAGTCGTGGGGCCGCGCGTGAGGGCTTAGAAAGCACTCTCGATACCGACGAGCGCCAACGAGTATTTGTTGCAGATCTGGCGAACGAGTTGCCAGTTGAACCGTCCGATGCAAGTGCTTTTGTTGCCAAGCGACAGCCTCTTGAAGCCTCTACCAACAACGGCAACAACGGCAACAACGGCAACACGCCGAGTGTGGTCGTCGACGCCAGCATCGACACCACTGCATATGTTGCTGATGCTGAGCAAGCCAAAACGTTAGCGATGCAAGCGGCAGCTGCGCAGAGTGCGCGGCCCGCTACCGCTACGCCGACCAAGGTCGCAGCGGTCCGTGAAGCCAAACAAGTCTCGGTTGTGAGCCAAGATGCTAGCAAGCTGGCTCGGGATTTTACCGATGACGAAGAGTTATTCTTCTCGGCTGCAAATCAAGCCGCTCAAGCTTCTGGGAAAAATGCGCCAAGCGTCAAGATTGATGAGTTTTCCGATTTAGATGAAGGTTACGAGCATCAAACTTTTTGGGATCGACTCTGGGGCAAAAAGTCAAAAGCGCGTCGTAAGTAGGGCGCGGCGTACCATGACAAAACGTGCCATCAGGGGTGGGTCATCTACGTAGTTTGACGGTAACCAATGCATTACCAGTCGCTTTAATTCGCAACGTCTTGGAAACTGGTTCGTACTTCGGGGCACGGAAAAACAACGTGTGGGTACCGATCGCTAGTTCAATATTGAGTGGCGTTTTACCCAAGCTGCGTCGGCCTTCGAATACTTCGCTTGCGGGCGTCGAGCGCAACGCTATGCGACCGACTTTCATGCCGTTGGCGGAAAGGGGCTTGAGGTCAACCATGATTCGGGCGACTTGGCCCAGCACTGGTTTGACTGGTTGTTCGTGGCGCTCGAAGCCGGGCAGTTCAACCACGATGAGTTGTGGTTCCCCTTTGGTCTCGAAGCGCGCCGGAGTTGTACTGGTTCGATCGCCCAGCATGACGCGCGCATTGCTTGGCTCGCTGCTCACTTCGACAACGGCGACGTCATTGGGCGTCGGCAGGGTTTCCGTCAATGCATCCAGCGGTTGCAAGGGCCGTGTGGTTGGACTCAAGGCATCGCGCAGGTGCGCCGCATCAACCGGCACAAGTATGATGGCTGCGTCACGTTGATTGGCGTCGCGGCGGCTGGCGTCCGGCATCACGCTGACCGTGGCGATGGCGTCTACTAGGCGCGCGTCAGCAGGCCCGACACGTTGCCGATCATTGCCGCAGCTGCGAGCCAGCAAGACGCCGCCAACCGATAGTGCAAGCACGCTGATGGCGATGGCCCAGGTCAGTCGTGAATTACCGACGGCGCTTTTCGTTGGGTTGGCAGGGACGCCGAACGCATCGAATTGAATTTCGGTAGCGAGAGGCGCAACTTGTTGGGTGGCAGGCGCGTCGAATATTCGCGGGCTTGGTGCTGGGCTACGAAACGGCGGCGGCACCGTCGATTGACCACGGCGTGGAGACGGCAGAGTCGCGGTTGCGAGTGGCAAGTCCAGCGACGGCAACTGGGCCGGTCGTCGAGTATCGGCGACTCCTGGTAAGCCGCGCGATCGGACAGGGGCGATGATCGGTTCGTTGGCCAAGGCTTCGCGTTTGCGCTCGACCGTATCGTCGAATTCGGCAGGATCGCTGGGCTGAAACACCCCGGTGCGAGCCATCTCTTCGGAAAGATCCACCGTTGCACGTTCGGGCAGCATCGTGCTCGACCGTGGCGCAGGTGGCGATGCCGAGGTCGGTCTAGTTGTCGCCACTCGCATTCGGAGCGGCTTGGGAGTTGTGGGGAGCTCCGCCAACGTATGCTGTTCGGTTTCATATCCGTCGTTGGCTTCAGCGATACCGGGAATGTTGGGAATGCCGGCGAGTCGCACCGGTGATGCAGGTTGGCCTGGCTTGGCTCGCAGGGACTTTGCAATGTCGGCCACCGATATCGCGGCCGTCGGTGGCGCGGCCATGGTACGCGGCCCGGCTTGGGTCCGGCCGGGATTGTTGCGCGGCGCAAAATCGTAGTTGTCATCGGCCGAGTCTTCGTCGGCGACACTATGGG
>JAYWHS010000393.1:0-15260 GCA_043777635.1 Kofleriaceae bacterium
ATCCGCCAGATCAGCGACGCCTCAGGCGAATATCCCGGCCTGTTGTGGCTGTTCACGGGAACGCCGGAGTTCTTCGACAACCGCCGTGGTGTCGCCGGCCTCGCACCGCTGCACGATCGCATCCGGTTTATCGAGCAAGGCGAGTTTGCCAGCGTACGGCAACCG
This sequence comes from Kofleriaceae bacterium, assembly GCA_043777635.1. Lineage (GTDB taxonomy): Bacteria > Myxococcota_A > Polyangia > Haliangiales > Haliangiaceae > JABFXX01. The sequence goes on from JAYWHS010000393.1 coordinate 166, forward strand.
CAGCTGCGACTCACACCTTTCGACGCTGGGCGCTTACGCGACGTGGCCCAACGCCTACGCGACTTGTACCCAATGCCCAATCGCGAGCGCGTGATGTCGAAGATTTCAGACGGATTCATCGATAAGCTCGTAGCCAAAGTCACTGAAGGCTTTCGCGGCGATGTCGGCGTGGTGCCACGGCAGTTTTTGCGCGAGTTGATCAGCGCGATGGATCTAGTCGACGAAGAAGAAACCTACGATCCCGATAAAGCGTTTGGGTTTTCGACGGCGAAGTTGGCTGCATTACGACCCGAGGAACAAGCTGCACTGGATGGCCGAGCCAGCGCGGACGTCGATGTCACCGACGACAGCCCAGTGCCTGAGGAACAAGTCTGGTGACCCGATCGGTTTTTGGTCGGTTCGCGCCGCAACTGCAACAAGCCATCGGTCAACGCTTGGGCTGGACCTCGCTGCGCCCGGTGCAAGAGCTAGCTGGCACTGCCATCCTCGACGGTAAAAACGCCGTAGTGCTAGCGCCAACAGCTGGCGGCAAGACCGAGGCGTCGATGTTTCCGACGATCTCGATGCTGGTCGAGCACCGCACCGCAGGCGTTGGTGCAATCTACCTAGCGCCAATCAAAGCGTTGCTCAACAACCAAGCCGAGCGGCTGGGCTTGTACACCGAGATGGTTGGGCTGCGCCGATTCTTGTGGCACGGCGACGTGACAGCGCCCGAGCGCAAAGCATTTATCGCCGACCCAACCGAGCTGCTGATGACCACGCCCGAGTCGCTAGAAGTGATGCTGGCGTCGAGCAAAGTGCCGGTTCACAAACTGTTTGCCGATTTGCGAATCGTTGTGGTCGATGAAGTTCACGCGCTCGCCGGCACTGATCGCGGTGCTCACATGCTCAGCGTGATCGAGCGGATCGCCGAGCACAGCCGCCACGATGTGCAGCGCGTGGGGTTGTCAGCGACGGTCGGCAACCCGGCAGCGATCCTCGAATGGTTACGCGGAACATCGAAGCGCGATGGCGTGGTGGTTGACCCGCCCAACGTACCCAAACCACGCGACATCGCGGTTGGCCTCGAAGCTGATCCGTTTCTACTCGCCGGCCAGGCCGCGAGCATGGCAGCGGGAAAAAAGAGTCTGTTCTTTTGCGAAAGCCGCGCGCTGACCGAAGCCATCGCTGAGCGCATGCGCGACCGTGGCACCGATGTGTTCGTCCACCACAGTTCGGTGTCGCTGACCGAGCGTCGCCTAGCCGAAGAAAAATTCCACAGCGGCGGCAGCGCAGCGATCGTCTGTACGTCGACCCTCGAACTTGGGATCGACGTCGGAGATCTCGACTTGGTGTTCCAAGCCAACGCACCAACAACGGTGTCGTCGTTTCTACAGCGCATGGGCCGCACCGGCCGGCGTGACGGCAAAAACGCCAACATGACCTTTTTCTGCGACAGCGTCGGCGCAGTCGTGCAAGCGGTGGCGCTGGTCGAGCTAGCACGCGCAGGCTTCGTCGAGTCAATCCCACCACAGACCCGATGCTGGGCGGTGTTCGTACACCAACTGCTAGCGTTCACGCTCGAAGCCGGTGGTGTCATGCGGACCGAAGCATGGCGCAAGCTATCGCGACTGCCCGACCTCGCCGGCATCACGCGCGCCGAGTTCGACGCAGTGATCGATCACATGGTTGCAACCGAGTATCTGTTCGAGGCCGGTGGTCAACTTTCGATGGGCGAAACCGCCGAGCGCATCTACGGCAAGAAGAATTTCCTTGAATTGTACGCTGTGTTTTCGAGCCCGCAGTTCTACCGAGTAATGACTACCAGTGGCGCCGATATCGGCTCGCTCGACCAGCACTTCGTCGACGGTTTGGTCGAAGCGATGACCAGCTTCCTGCTCGGCGGACGTGCATGGCTGGTGCAGGCTATCGACCACAAGCAGCGCATCGTTACCGCAGTGCCGGCACCGCGCGGTAAAAAGCCGGCCTGGGGCGGCTTTGCTCCCAAAATGCTGAGCTTCGCGCTGTGTCAACGCATCAAGCGTGTGCTGATCGACGAGCCGGCCTATGGCTATGTATCGGAGCCTGCGGCGGTGGCGCTGGCGCAGTACCGCGATGATTTTGCCGGCATGCTCGGAGCGGAAGGTGCTGCCTTGCAAGGCGATCAGAAATCTTGGCGGTGGTGGACCTTCGCCGGTGGTGCGATCAACCAGACACTCAAGTACGCTATCGCTGCACTCACTGGCTGGAAGATTGTCTCCGACAGTTTTCGGTTGCGCTTCGAGGGTGAAGACCTGACCGAAGGCGCTGCGCGTGAGGCGGTTGCCAAGCTTACCCATCCGTTAATTTGGGACGACTTGCCATTCTGGCAGCGCGTGATCGCTCAAGTGCCGCCGTATCGTCTGAGTAAATTTCAAGGCGCACTGCCCGACCGCTATCAAATGGAAATGGTTGGCAACTCGTTGCTCGACCTCGCTGGTACCCGAGCGTACTTGTCGATCTCAAGGGGACCTTCCCGTCCCCTCTCACTGGGGACCAGCCCCAGTGATTCACCCCCGCCGCACGTTTCTCGCGCGGTTGCCAATTCGAGCGACGCTGGCGAGAAAAACCTACTCCAGCGCGTGGTGGCGGAGCTACCTGCGGCCACCGCTGAGGTTATTGCCGTCGCCCGACCTGAGCGCGAGATTCGCCGTGTCGACGACGACCAGCAGCTCCGCACGCTGTGCGCTGACCTGATGACGCGTCCGCTGATCGCGCTCGACGTTGAAACCACCCTGGGCGAGTTCGAGCTGTGCTTGGTCCAAGTGGGCGTGCCCGAATACAGCGCCATCATCGATGCCCGCGCCATTGCCGACTTATCTCCGCTCGCTGCTGTGCTCGAAACTACCGCGATCATAAAAGTCATTCACAACGCTGCGTTCGAGCGCGAGGTTTTCAGCCAGCTCAACGTGTCGATTCTCAATGTCGTCGACACCGTCGAGCTTTCGCGCCGCATCCGTGGCCGGCAGCCCGAGGGCCACAGCCTCGCTGCTGTGTGCCGCCGCGAACTCGGCCTGCGCCTCGACAAGACGCCGCAGAAATCCGACTGGACCCAGCGCCCGCTGAACCAAGCCCAGATCGAATACGCGGCGCTCGACGTCGAGATCCTGCTCAACGTCCACGCTGCACTGACCGCAGCGGATCGGCCGGAACCTTAGTTCAAATACATTGGCTTAGATCGAAAGCGACATTAGTGCCGCATTGTTGAACTTAAAGCAGGTCGTATAGTTGCGACCGTCGGGAGCCTACAAGGTACGCCCTACGGCTCGCGTGCGGCTCGACAAATCCTCACGTTACGCAGAAACAATTGATTTTGTTTAGAAAATTATTTCCTTCGTTCCACGACGACGAAGTTGTCATATCGGTATTTGACTTGTCTGCTCGGTTGACTTAACTTATAGGTTAAGTGGGTGAGTATAGGTTGTTTATCAAAGCTACGATCTGTTGGTACACATACTGTGACACCCGCGATCGAGTGAACAAGTTTTTAGACAGTTTACCAAGGGTAGAGAAGGACCGGTTGGTTGCGCAGATGACAGCGTGGGCAAGCTACGGCAATTGGGATTCTCGGGTGGGCTTTGTTAAGATTCTGCAAACTGCATCTTCATCGAACGTGTACGAAATCAAGTGCGGACAACAAAGACTAATGTTTGTACGCTGCCAAAATGACGCAGTCGCACGCGATGGCATCACAAAAAAAACCGCGTGGGGGAAAAAAGAAACCGATCGCCTCAACGCCATGGTCGATTGCATCGAAGAAGTAATGAAAATATGTCGAAACAGAAAAACATAAAAAAATCCGACGCATTTGTCGAGCAGCTTGCCTTAGCCGAGGTCGCACTCGCGCTTGCGGCAGCTCTTGATGAGAGTGGCCTATCGCAGAAGGAGCTCGCCCAGCGTATGGGAATCAGTGAAGCTCGTATCTCTCAAATATTGTGCGCGGACCATAATTTGACGGTTAAGACTTTTGCAAGATTAGCCGCCGCACTGGATAGGCAGCTGAAATTTGAGTTGCCACAACTTGCAGATGTGACATCGCCGGCAATTGCACTTTCATGGCAGTCCGGCGACGAAGAGAGTTATGCTGAAAATGAGTTTAAATATGCAGCGTAATAGCAAGTCGAGCCCAAGCAAAAAAAAAGGCCTTAGAAAAAAAAAGACGTTGAATGTTTCGCCGACAGCGACAGCAGCGAACGAAACCGTATCGATCGACTACCAGCTACTTCAGACAGTAAGTAAAGAAGTTCAGTTACGCGACATTCTGTTGGGAGACGTAGCCTTCACTTCAATTGCAGATCCGAAATCTTTGCGTTCAAAAGATGCTCCAAAAATTTCGTTTAGCCTTGAACTTGTCGCTGGAACTTGGTGGAACGATAAACAGAAGTTGGATGTTCGACTATCTTACCTTCTCGTCGCCCACGTCGATGGGCAGACAAGACAGGAGTTGTTCCGCATGCAAATCAGTTGGATCGCTCGTTATGAATTAAAAGTTGCATACGTCGGAGCGGTAAGCGCAATGGAGGATTTCGTTGAAGCAAATGTGCAAATCAACGTGTTTCCATATCTGCGCCAGATTGTGAATGATGTAAGTGCCCGAGCCGGTTGGCCGCCGCTGTTGTTGCCCGTGTTCAGAGTTCCTGCAAAGCGTCCTGTTGGGCGAGTTCAAAAGCTACCTGTTTGGCATCAGATGTAGCGCCTTGCAAATGCGCGACAACTCGACACTCGGACTACCAGGCGCACCGCACTTTGGGGCTTACAGTCTACGGCTGAATCTAATAGTTAACCTTATGTAACTATTTGCAAATTTGCCCACCGCCGGACATGCGCGTAGGCCCCACGACTGTGCTAGCTTTGCCCACCGCCATGTTCCGAATTCGCCAATCGTATCGAGAAGATGTCGACCAAGTTCTAGCCGTAGCCGAGCACCTCGACACTGTCAATCTGCCGGCGGATCGCGCAAGCATTGAACGCATCGTTGAACTGTCGGTCCGGTCGTTCGCAGGCGACGTGCCGGTCGTTGATCGAGAGTTTTTGTTTGTGTTGGAAGACACCAAAACCAAGCACATTATCGGCACGTCGATGGTGTACGCGCAGCATGGCACCAAGCGTGCGCCGCACATTTTTTTTCGCGTCGAAAAAGACGAACGTTACTCGTACACGCTCGACAAATACTTTGTGCATCAAACCCTGCGCATTGGCTACGACTACAATGGCCCAACCGAAATCGGCGGCCTTATTTTGCTGCCAGAGTATCGCCGCAATAGCGAAGCGCTAGGCAAAGCATTGTCGTATGTGCGGTTCTTATTCATCCGTATGAATCGGGCGATGTTTCGCGACCACATCTTGTCGGAGCTGTTGCCGCCGCTCGAAACCGACGGCCAATCGCGTTTGTGGGAAGTCCTCGGCCGGCATTTCACCGGCTTGTCGTATCAAGAAGCTGATCGGCTATCCAAAGACAACAAAGAGTTCATTCACGCGTTGTTCCCCGACGATCCAATTCATACCGAACTGTTGCCCGACGACGTTCGTAAAATTATTGGCCAAGTTGGCGAAGAAACCAAAGGCGTTGAAAAAATGCTGCGCCGGATCGGCTTTGAATATGCCGGCCAAATTGATCCATTCGACGGCGGTCCGCACTTCAGCTGCAAAACCGACGAAGTTTCGATCGTGCAAGATGCCAAGCAAGTGGTGACGCGGCTCGTCGACGACGCCGACGGCGAACGGCCCTGGGCCATCCTCGGTGTGCAGAGTAAAGCTGGCTTCTTCGCCACCGGCGCTCGCGTAGTGCCAGCCGACGACGGCACCATTGGCCTAACCGCAAATACCCATGAACGCTTGGGAATCAAAGCCGGCGCTACGATCTGGATGGCTTTCGGATAATGCGCAAACCGCAGCGGTCCGTGCGCTTGACCTTCGTCGTTGCGGCACTTGTCGCTGGCACATCGCTGGCCGGTTCCCGACGAGGCCAAGCCCAACCAGATAATCACGATCACGCCAACGATCGCGCCGGCCAAGTGGAGCAATTGCAACGCATGGTCCTGCCACCGAGCGAATGGCAAATGGATGCCAACCTCAGTGCCGACCGGGCCCGCGCGCTGTCAACGTATCCGCACTTTGGCGGGCTGCATACGCTGGCCTCGGCCGAGGTATGGGTGCCCAACAGCCCGGGCGTGGTGCTGGTGGTGTCGCGGGTCGTCGCAACCAACGCAACCGAAGCCAATCTCGACGCTGCGGTTCGTGCCGCGACGCAAGAATTTGAAAGTTCAGTGGCCGCAACGCTCGATGTGCGCGCTCAAGCAATGCCGCCCGGTGGCCGACAGTTTGTGCACACCGACACCGCTACTGAAATTCGAATCGAAGTTGCACAGGTGACGTTGGGGTATCAAGCTCGGCTAGTCATCGCACGCGATGCACAACGGCTTGAAGCGGTAACCACCGAATGCATTTGGGCCGACAACGATCCTGCCGGTGCAGCGAGCAACGCCGCTGCGGCATGTCGTGCAGCATTGGCCAGCACCAATGCAACGATCGTGCTGCAAAAGCGTTTACCCCTTGCGTTACCCGCTAGCAGCGCCGAACCAACTATCGCAGGCAGTAACAATGCCCCACAACCATCGGCACCCACGATGAGCGCGGGCCCGCGCACGAGCTTGTCCGACGATGGCAAAGTTGTTTTTCCGCCAATGCGACTCGCGCCGCCTGCCCCACCTTTCAATTGGCGACCATGGCTTTTTGGAGTTGGTAGCGTGATCGTCTTGATTGCGCTGGTTTTGAATCATCGACATCGCCAGCGCCTCGAAGCTCTTGACGGTCGGCCAATTCGCAAACCGCGTCGCAGCAAGCTGCCGCCGCCCGAAGATCAGCCGCCCGCCGCTGCGACCATGATTGCCCCAACAGACTCTCCCGCCACTGACGCTGGTACCCCGAGGACAAAACCATGAGTGAACCCACCGCTGCCGATCCAATCTTGGTTGTCGACGACGAAAAGAACATCCGCCGAACCTTGCGCATGGTTCTCGAAAGCGAAGGCCACACCGTCCACGAAGCTGAAACCATCGTCGAAGCGCAGCGCATCTTGGCGGCCGAACCGGTGGAATTGGTATTGCTCGATATCAAGCTCGGCGAAGATAACGGCCTCGATTTATTGCGCTTGCTCAAAGCCCGCGGCGACGATGGCCTGCCGAGCCGCACCACCGACATACCTGTCGTGATGATTTCAGGCCATGCCACGATCGACGATGCGGTAGCGGCAACCCGCCTTGGCGCTTTTGACTTCATGGAAAAGCCACTCGACCGCAACCGGGTCATGGTTACAGTGCGCAATGCCTTGGAGCGGCGGCGGATGTGGCGCGAAGTTCACGATCTGCGACGCGCGGTCGATGCGCGTTGGGAATTATTGGGCAACGCGCCAGTCATGGTCGATCTGCGTCGGCAAATTGCCAAAGTTGCACCAACCAAGAGCCGAATTTTGGTAACGGGTGAAAGCGGTACGGGCAAAGAGTTAATTGCGCGCGCCATCCACCGCAACAGCTCGGTAAGCAGTGGCGCATTTGTGAAAGTAAACTGCGCAGCGATTCCACCTGAGCTGATCGAAAGTGAATTATTCGGTCACGAGCGAGGCGCATTCACCGGCGCTATCGCCAAAAAACGCGGCTTGTTTGAAGTGGCCGACACCGGCACCATGTTCCTCGACGAAATCGGCGACATGACGCTACCTGCCCAAGCCAAAGTGCTGCGGGTGTTACAAACCGGTGAGTTCACTCGCGTCGGCGGCGAAAAAAGCATGCGCACCGATTGCCGCGTAGTCGCGGCGACCAATCGCGATCTTGATGCCATGGTCAAAGCTGGTTCATTCCGCGAAGATTTGTTCTTTCGGCTCAACGTATTTCCAATTCATTCACCGGCGCTGCGCGAGCGCACCGACGATATTCCGCTGTTGGTTGAGTCATTTATCCGCGAATGCTGCGAAGAAAACGGCCTGGGTTACAAACCGGTCGACGAAGCGGTGTTTGGTGCGCTCAAACAATACGATTGGCCTGGCAACGTGCGCGAGCTGCGCAACGTGGTCGAGCGCTTGGTGATCATGAGCGACGAAATGATCTATGAAAAAGATCTGCCACCGTATCTCGGCGGTCCACGGTCGGGCAGCATTCGCTTGCCCGAACCAACCGGGGCAATCGATCTTGGCAAATACGCCAACAAGAGTCTGCGCGAATTTCGTGAAGAAGTTGAGACTGAGTTTATTCGAATCAAACTGGCTGAGTACGAATGGAATATTTCGCGGACAGCACAAGCGCTGGGGATTGAGCGGACGAATTTGCATAAGAAGCTACGCGCCCTCGGCATCCACCGCGAGGAATAGCGCTGGCGCGATGCATCGCGACTGGCGGCGTTGGCGCTGCGCTTCCGCTCCCCTACACACAGGCAGTGCGCTCCGTGGGGCGCTGGCGCGATGCATCGCGACTGGCGGCGTTGGCCCTCCGCTACGGTCCTCACGCACAAGCAGTGCGCTCCGGTCCGTTGCTCGCGCCGCCTTGCCATCCGCGCGCCTCGCACTCAGCGCGGAGAGATGACAGAATAGCGATGAGTCGTTTATGCGATTAACCGTAGTTTTATCGATAGCGATTGTTTTTTCGGTCACAACGTTGATTGGGCCAAGTGCCGCGCGGGCTGATGTACCGACGGTGGCGGAGTTGACGGCGGATGTGACGGGGGCGGATGAGGGGAAAAGGACGGAGGCGTTGCGGGTGGTGGAAAGTGTGGGCTCGGGCGGACCCGGGTTCGATGATGCATTGTTTAGTGCAGCGCGGGTGGTGCAAGATGAGTTGGCGGATCCGGTGCGGGCGATGGTGTTGTATCAGCGGATCGTCGACGAATATCCGACGGGAAGGTTGGCGGGATCGGCGAGTAGACGGTTGGTGCTGTTGCATGAACAAGTTGGCAACGACCCAGCGAGTGCGCAACGTGCGCGGACGTTGGCGCAGTTGCGGGCAGCGAGTGAGCGCGAACCGTATGGCGCGATCGTGGCTGGAGTGGAAGCGTTGTTGGTTCCCGGATGGCCCGGTGCAGCCGAGGCTGCACTTTGGTTAGGCGAATATGAACGACGGATCGGCCAGGCGCGAGCGGCGGCGCGGCATCTGCAATTTGTTATCGAGGCTTGGCCTAGTAAACCAGCGGCGGCAGTGGCGCTGCGTGAACTTGCCGGGCTGGCGATCGAGCAGCGACACTGGCATGTGGCGTTGGACTGGGCGCAGCGGATCAACCCAAGCGATCCAGCCGATGCAGCCCTGCGCGACGGGGTGTTAATGCAAGCCAACCGAGGGCTGCTGCTCGACGCTTGGTACCATCGCGCATGGTGGATAGCTGGCGTGAGTTTGCTGATTATGGTGATCAACTTTGCACGCAGCGTGCGAGGCAGTACGTGGCGCGCGGCGCTGCGACCGCCCTTGGAAGTTTGGTTTTTGATACCGATCGTTGCGTTGTTGTACGCGGCATCGTTGACCACCAATGTTGCGATTGCGCCGGCGGTACTGCGCATCGCGTTGTTCGGCATTGCAGCAGCGTGGTTGGTTGGCGGCACGTTGCACGCACGCGCCGTCGCTGGCCAGCCGTTGCGCACTGTCGCGGTGGCTCTTTCGATCAGCGCGGTCGTTGGTGTACTAGCGGTGGTGTATATCGCGTTGATGCGCCAAGGCTTGTTATTCGACATGTTTGAAACCTTGCGTTTTGGCCCGGAACTGTAGCTACACTACGACGATGGCACGGCGCGGCAAAATCCTAGCGATCAAGTGGGGCATGAACCCTAACTCATCGAGCTTGGGCGTCGATGTGACGTTTCTCATCGCGGGCGCAGCGATGATCGCCATGGCAACGCCAGTGGTTGGCGCATTGTTGCGACTACGCGGCCAGCGATTACACAACGCGAGCCCCGGCGCACCGACGGTGCCGAGCACGATGGCCAACAATGCTACGCGCGATGTCAGCCCCGATGCGTGAACGCAGTTGGTGGCGTCGAGTCATCGACGTAATGCGAGATCAACGCTTGCCGCGCGATGCAACTGCGCTCCGATTTCGGATCGAAAACTTCGGAGCAATTCTGCAATCGCTCAATCCTCGGGCTTTGATCTTCGTCGATCGCGACTACGCCCTGCGCTGGGCTCGGCGCATCGGCGCTGCGATACCGACCTGGACCAGCCCTACCCCCGTCGGTGATGCCAGCGCCCACGCCAACATGGATGCCAGCACAGCGGCGATCACAGCGGCCCCATTGTCAGCACCGCTCGAAGCGCACTTACAATTGACCAACCGTTGCAACGCTGGCTGTAAGGGTTGCTACACCGGCGCTTCGCCCGAGGGTGATAACACCGGCGAAAATCGCGAGTGGCAACTCGATCAATGGAAACGGGTGATGGATGAACTCGCTGCCGCCGGAGTTTTCCATGTTGCGCTGGGTGGCGGTGAAAGTGCTGTGTTGCCTTGGCTCGGTGACCTTGCAAACTACGCCTGGCAACTCGGCATTGTGCCCAATCTCACCACCAGTGGACTCGACGGGCTACCGGCACTGCTCACCATCGCCGACCGCTTTGGCCAAATCAACGTTTCCCTCGACGGCTTGGGCGATGCGTATGCGAAGGTGCGCGGGTTCGATGGCTTTGCTCGCGCCGACGCTGCGATTCGAGCGTTGCGGCAGATAAAACGTGAAATCGGTATCAACGTTGTTGTTACCCGCCACAACTTTGCACAGCTCGACGAAATTTTTGCATATGCCAAACGTCAGCGCCTGAGCGAAGTCGAGTTATTGCGCTACAAACCGAGCGGCCGTGGCGCGCGCGGCTATCAAGATGTGCGCTGCACCGACGCCCAGCACCGGCTGTTTTTACCGATGGTTTTAGCCGGGGCCAAACGCCACCGGATCCGCGTCAAGGTCGATTGTTCGTACACACCCATGCTGGCATTTCACGATCCCGGCGCGGCTGTGCTCGCCCAGCTAGCGGTATTTGGCTGCACCGGCGGCGATTTTCTCATCGGTGCCAAAGCCCAAGGCCAACTCACGGCCTGCAGTTTTGCTGCACCACCACCGCCCGATCACGCCACCGGCGAACGGCCCCGGGTCGATCAAATGCGCAGTTATTGGAACAGCCCTAACGCCTTCGGGGTTTTTCGCCAGTGGCGCAACGCCGAACAACCGTGTCGCAGTTGTACCTACCTCAATGTTTGCCGTGGCGGCTGCCGAGTTGTTGCCGCACATGCCGGCACCCCGGCCGCGCCTGACCCAGAATGCCCCACCGTGGTGCAATTTCGCGCTCAGAATCGACCCCGCACGGCGGCAGGTGTTGCAAAAGACAACGGCGCTAATCCTGATTCAACGACCGCGCGTCACCGCCTACGCGTGATATAAGCTGCGTCATGAAAACCGTTATGATCATCAGCGACGCAACCGGCGACACCGCCGAGCGCATGGTGCGCGCTGCGACGATGCAGTTCTCGGAAGCTGTACAAATCAAACTCTACTCGCGCGTCCGGCTCGAAACCGAACTCGAACAGATTCTCGAAAAAGCCGCCGAGCAAAAAGCCTTGGTGGTGTTCACCGTCGTGAACGCCGAGGAACGCGAACTCATCACCACCCTGGTGGAAAAATACAATGTTGAAGCAGTCGATCTCATCGGCTCGCTGATCAGCAAGCTCGCCATGTATCTTGGCGCAGCACCGGCCGGCGTGCCTGGGCTTATGTACACCATCACCGAAGACTATTTCCGGCGCATCGAAGCGGTGGAATTTGCAGTCAAGAACGACGACGGCGCCGAGCCTCGCAACCTGCCCAAAGCCGATCTGGTGTTGGTTGGTATTTCGCGCACCTCCAAAACGCCGCTCTCAACCTACCTCGCGCAACGCGGCCTTAAAGTTGCGAACGTACCGTTGGTACTTGGCGTCGACCCACCAGAAGAGCTCAACAGCGTCGAAGATCGAAAAGTTTTCGGCCTCATTGTGCAACCCGATATGTTGATGCGCATTCGCCAAGCCCGGCTTTCACACCTCGGCATGCCCAACGATTCGAGCTACGGCCAACGCACCCACATCGAAAGCGAAATCTCCTACTGCCGCGAGATTTTCCGCAAGCACCCGAACTGGCCGATCATTGATGTCACCAACCGAGCCATCGAAGAAACCGCCGCCGACATCATGCGCATCTATCAAGAGCGTCACAGCGGCTAAAACGACTGAGCAACTTAGCAGTTTCAGGTACTTAGAAAAAAAATTCCGACGATTTCAGCAGCGGATATTTCCGGCATATTTTTGTCGGATAACGCGCCGCCAGCGACTCTTACTTATTGATGCAATCCACCGGTACTGATGTAGAACTTATCGCTGCAGCACTACGAGGTGAGCGCGCTGCCTTTGGGTTACTAGTAAGTAAATACCAGTCACTGGTTTGCACGGTGGCGTACAACGTCACTCGTAATCGAGCGTTGTCTCAAGATGTTGCGCAAGATGCCTTTATAGCGGCCTGGTATCAGCTGCACCAGCTACGCAATCCAGCGCAGTTCCGTTCGTGGCTGTGTGTAATTACCCGCAACCTTGCAAATAAGGCTCGCCGCCGCACAACGCGTGAGGCAGCGACTCAAATTGTTGAACAACAAGCGGAGCCACAATATTGCGTTCTAGAAGATGAGGCCGGAGCTGCAGTGAGGCTCGCGTTATCACGTATTCCGGTCCGCTATCGCGAAGCACTACTGCTGTTCTACCAACAAGATCAATCGCTCGACGAAGTGGCTGCCATTCTTGCGATAAGCAATGCCGCCGCGGAACAACGTATTCGGCGTGGCAGAGCGTATGTTGCAAAATCACTCGCAAAGGACATTGAACGCTTAGCGAAGGAGCCAGCGCAACCAGGTCTCAGTGCGGCGGTCCTTACTGCACTTGCACCGACGAGCATTCCGCTTGCTGGTGGCGATGCTGCATGGTGGCTAGCACCCCACGCTAAAATAGTCGTGATTGCAGCGGTGTGCATGATCGCGGGCGTTGTAGGCTGGCAATTTTTGGTGGGTAGGCCGGCACCGTCGATGCTGATGGCTGCAAAACAATCTGACGCAACACAATCACAACGTCCGGTAAATTTGCCTGCTGTACTTGGGCCAAAGGTGCCGATGCGTTTTACCGGCCCACATGATCGGCAACGCTTGCTCGACGTTTTACGACCGGTGCGAAGCTTGCCGCCCCGGTCGATTCCACCAATCCCTTCAACCCTGCTTTCCACGCCGGGACCCATACCCGACGCGCGTATCGCAGTCATTGAACCAGCCACGGTGTTACAAGCGTTGAAAGATATTGCACCGTTTCTCAAAGAATGTGGCATCACGCGATCGGTAGCGGACCCAGTGGCGGTTGAGTTAACACTAATGTTAACCCTAATCGGCAATGACGAATTTGGCGCGATCGTCGACGAAGAACGAGCAGTGATCAAAGCTACCCCGGCGATTTCGGCCGCGTATGAAGAATGCTTACACGAAACCTTACTAAGCCTGCAGCTGCCTAAACATTTCTCTGGCAGCGAAGCCACATTCCAAATTCAACTTGAACTTGATACCAGTCCAGATTGAAGCAACGTACTTGCCGTACGTTTCAATCCAAAGATCGCGATGAATGTCTCTCAATCGTCGTCGGACAAAAACGCCAGATAGCGTTCTGGCAAGTCGTCAAATTCGAGTTCTTCGCCGCAGCGTGGGCAGCCAAAAATTGGCGGCTGTAAATTGGCGGCCAGGACCACGGCGGTTTGCAACAGACGCTCTTCTTGGTAGTCGCACGCGACGCAATGATACGGTGCGAAGAACGAGGTGACCGTGCCTCGGCCAAGGGCATCACGGACCATGGACGCCTGCACGATGAACGGCACGGAGCACGCGTGAAACTCGTAACCGGCAATCCGCGCAGCGCGCAGGAACTCGCACCAGGCGCGCACGCCCAACGAGTTCATGTAGGTGATTTCCGCCAAATCAAATACTACCCGGCCAACCATTTGCGGCAACAGGGCATCGAACTTGGTGGCCTCGGTAAAATCGCCGCGCAACACCACGCGAGTGCGCTCGCCTTCGTTGACCATCAACCATTGTGTGAGTTTGCACATCAAGGCGCGGGCCCGCTCGTCGGGGCCATCGAACGTTACGCCAGCTACGGTGCGGCCGTCGTTGCGTTGCGCCCAGATCACATGGGCGCGCATCGCCACCGAGGCTTCGGTTGCGGTTGCGATTTCGATGGTTAACATTTGACCATCGGCCAAATCCACATCGGTGGTTAAGCGCAAGCCGTCGATAGACAGATTGGAAACCGTCGCGACGATCGGGCCACTAACAGTCACCACATTGGTCTCGAATGCCTCAGTGCCACGGCGAGGCAACCCGAGAGCCAACGCAACTGCGTCGTGCAGCTCATCGGCACTCATCGGAGCCACCAACAGTTCGTCACAACGGCTTGCTGCAACACGGCCGAGTTCGTCGGCCGACAAGCGGCGACTCACGACGATGACTTTGACGGGCGCCGCGCTGGGATGATTTTTTAAGCTGCGCGAAGTCTCGAAGCCGGTGAATGGGCCGGCAAAATCCGCTTCTACCACTGCGACTGCGGGCCGGTGTTGCACGAACAACGCCAGCGCTTGTGCGGGTGAATCGGCCGTGATGACTTCAAGATTGAGCGCAGCAAATACCGGGGCAGTGAAATGCCGCAGCAGCTCGGCACTGGTAGAAACCAAAACCTTCGTCACCGCACCAGGCTAGCACGAACGGTGTTGGCCCTGCTTTGATTCGGGTAGCTGAAATAGCAAACTACTAGATCGAGCCGTTAAAAAATTGCACGCAACAAAACAATAAGTGCGATGAACGCAACAATTGCACCGCCGATGACCACCGCTCCACGGATCAACGATTCGCGATGATACGCACTGCGTTCGGCCGTGAGTTTTTCAACTTCCGTGGTGCGCGCGGTAATCGCACCGCGAATGCGATCAATCCGAGCATACAATTCATTGAACGCTGAGTTTTCCACCCGATTAAGATTAACCAAGGTACCGAGCGTGACCAACCGTC
>JAYWHS010000394.1:0-15226 GCA_043777635.1 Kofleriaceae bacterium
CGGTGGCACCAATTTCAAGCGGGCCGCCATAATGGGGTCGAGGCTTAACTCGGCGATTACTTCGTCGAGAGAAAGTGGCGCGGCTTCGACTTTAGGCAATTGGCCTAGCGTCCGAAAGGTATCAACCAAGCGCCGCAGCCCAGCGATTTCTTCTTCGACGATTTCACCGGTGTCGTCGAGCAAGCGGCGAAATTTGGCATCGTCGCCTTTGTACTGCGACACACACTGCTGCACTGCCAACTGAATCGGCGTGAGCGGATTTTTGATTTCATGGGCCAACCGTCGGGCCACATCTTGCCACGCACCGATGCGCTGCAAGTATTCAATTTGGCTGCGGCTAGCATCAACGTCGTCGAGCATCTTGTTGAAGGCACCACCAAGTTCAGCCATTTCATCGTGGCCCCGCAACGCCACCCGGGCTTCGCTCTGCCCGGCTGAAACTTGCCGTGCAACTTGCACCAACGCTTTGATCCGCCGCGTCACAAACGTCGAGGCCACCACGCCTAGGCCAGCCGCCAACAACGCAGCACCGGCCATCAACGCCAAAAATGCGCGTTCATAACTATTGGGCAGCGCCGTCGAAATCGCTGCAACTTGGCGCGAAGCGTCGAGGGCAACTTTGAGTTCTTGGTAGTCGGCCTGCAATGTCGCCGGCACTTCGAACGATAGCCGCAGCATGCCGCCAGTCAGCGGATACTCCATTTGTTTGGCCCGCCAGCGCGGCCCAGGTAACGGCCGGCTAGCCTGGGCCACCACTGTGCCATCGGATTTCACCAACGCTATTTCATTGAGCCCGGCTTCGACATCGACCAACGATGCTACCGCAGCGTCGGCGCGCAGCTCGGCAATGTCGGGACGTTGCGCCAACCGCGCAGCTACTTCGGTGTGCAACAGCTTGGTGGTTTCGATCAGCTCGCGATACACATCCAAGGCTTTTTCCATCGGTGCTTGCCGGGCCGTTGCATCGTTGGCGGCAAAGTTAGCGGCAACGTGGCCGATCTGATTGATTAAATACGCCGACAACAGCAGCGGTGTGAGCACCAACAGCATCAAGGCCAACGCCATCTTGACTTGTAAATTGACCCAACGCCGACGCGGTGGTGGGCTGCTCGTTGAGATCGTCATGGTTTGGCCGCCGGCTTAGGTCGAAAAAATGGCTGCGAGCGCAAACGTAACACCCGATCGGCTTCCGGGATTTTCAAGTTCACAAACACCGAAACGAATGAACCAAAAAACGAACCGCCACGTTCCAACCCGCCGCCGGTGCCTTGCGACAACCAGCGCCGGGCTTCGGCCAGCGTTTCTTTTGAAACTGGATTTAACTCGGCCACCACGGCAAGTTGAAACTGAGCTTGATAGGGAATCACGTTGAGCGCGGCGATCGCGATGCCATCCATGGTGGTCAACAATTTTAACGCTTCGGCTTTGTAACGGACTCGGACTTCACGCACACCGCTGGGTTCTTCGAGGCGCACCACATACACTTCGTCCCAAAGATCGTAGACCAAACGGCGGCGCAGCAAGGCAAAACTAACCGCGTCGGTTTGGCCACGCGGATAGACCCACAACCGAATCACCACCGTCGAGGGAAAACCGTTTTCGAGATTATTGTAGGTGGCACCGTCGAACAATGCTGTGATGTTGGTATACGCAGCCAGATCGGTGGTTCGCTCGACGAACCGCATCTTGGTTGCGATTGGCTTTTCGTCCTCGTCGTCAGCGTCGGCGTAGGCCGTTGTACTGGTCATGGCGAGCCAGCAGCCGAGGGTGGCGCACATGGCCCACGCGCGAATCACAGCGGCAGCCGCCCTAATAAATTAGCGATGGTAAACTCAAACGCGCCAACATCGGTGTCGATGCGTAGGCCAGCATCGAGAAAAATATCGACCGGCAGCGCCCGCCACAGCGATGAATCGCGGGTGCGTAAGGCGGCTGAATCGGCCAGGCCCCACAGCCCTGCACCAACAAATAAATCTCCGCCATACACCCGCTTGGAGCCACTGCGAAATACCGTCCACGCGTACTCGACCGCAACGCTGCCGCCAACGTCGCCGTACACCGGCTTTTCCGGTCGCGTCGGCAACAATGCTACCGCCGGAGACGCCGACACCGACAAGCCCATGGCGCGCGGTGGTGTCATGCGATTGAGATCGGAAACATGGATCTGATCAAACCGAGGCGCGCGGCCCATGATGACACCCCCGCCCGCACGAAAACCGATGGTCGCGCGTTTGCCAACGCTCCACCAATGTTCGTAACGGCCCAACACGCTGGCGTAGTTGTAGTCACCACCGAGCAAGCCCGAACCTAACGATACCAGTGCGCTGATCCGGCTGCCGTCGTGCGGCAAAACTGCATCAGTCCTGGTGTCGCGATCAAACCCCATCGTGAATGCGACGTTGCGCGACGCACCATCATCAAGTTGCAGATCAATCCCGGTGATTCGACCATCGGGCAACACTCGCATCGGGGCCAACGGTAACGTAGCATTGAAAAATTCAGCGACTCCGCCGAACGAAAGCCGAGTCAGCGCCGAAACATCATACGTTGTGCCAGCGCGCAGTTCGGTGCGGCGATAGGCAAATGCCCGGAACTCGGACAACCGGCTATCACTGCCGTCGCCAGCAACCCGATACGCTTCAGCGCCTTGCGCTTGTGCAGCGCTGGCTTGCACGCCCCAATGCGAGCCCCGCAGATTGCCAGCACCGACCCGCAACTCGGTGGCCCACTGATTGCGCCCGCCTTCAAGGGCCCCGTTGGTATCGGCAAAGACCAAGCCGCCGCCAACGGTAATGCCGGTACCGAACAGATTGCGCTCGCTGATGTCAGCACCCAACCAGCCACGCGAAATCGTGGACGCTCCAAACCACAAACGGTTGAGCGAAATGGTGCCACGTTCACGCACTGCAACGCGTAAAATTACATTGCCACGATCGCTGCCGCGCCGTAGCGACAGCACAACATCGCGAAAATATCCCAACGCCAATACTTTGAAGCGGGCGTTGCGCAAGGTTGGATCACCCGCAGCCAAGGTGTCACCGGGTGAAATTGCCAGTGCCCGACGAATAATTTCAACATCAGTGCTGTCGTTGCCAACGACTTCAACCGCTTCCACCATGATCCGCGGCCCAAAGCTGCCACGATCGAGGCTAAAATCAAAAGGCGCGGAAGTTGGTTCAGGGGGGCCGGGTGCATCGGGTGGCACGTCCGGTTCAGACGACGGAGATGCCGTCGGCGCGTCGGTTGACGGAACGGCGGCCGCACCAGCGGTGGCAGGCGCAAGGGCAACGGGCGGCTCAGCCGTCGGAGTCACGGAGGTTGCTTGTGTTGGCTGCGCAACCGCACGCGCGTTGCCAAGCACCGTCGAGACCAGCATCACGCAAGTTAGCGTCGCCCATAAGCGCAGGTTTGCCACTGGTTACAACGTAGCCTAAGCCACGACCATCGTGTAGCCTGGTCGGCGTGAAGATCCTGATTGTACTCCTGGCCCTGTGTGGACTCGCCAGCTGCAATGATTTGCGTGACTTTCGCGGCACCTGGCAAGGTGGCCTCACCAGCACTGAACCGATCTTGCGCGACGGCGTGACCACTGGAGCAATTGCGACGCTGGAAATTGTTGCACTCGATCGCCATGGCCTACGTGGCAACCTCACGATTCCGGGCATCACCCTTGGAGAAATCGTCTCAGTGCCGGGGGCCGAAGCTGATGCGCTAGCGACCATGACGTTTGAGAATGCGCCGCTGCGGGTCTATTTATGTTTCGCGCAAATGGCCAACGGCGAACCCGCGCTGGTGCTCATTTCACTTTTTGATGACCGCCACATCGACCTGCGGATCATTCGCGGCGGCAGCCCAGGCCAATCCATGTATGCGTTGTTCGGGCTGCGCGCGCTGACGACTAACCGCTAGACCGGCCCTTGGAACCGGAAAAACCCTGACCCGCGTTTGGTTGTGAGCATGAACTTCAGGTTATAGTCGAGCGGTGAACTGCAAGAATTGCGGTACGGCGGTGAACCCGGATACTCGGTTTTGTGGCAAGTGCGGACAACCGGTTGCGTCGACACATCCCATGACCGAACCAGCTG
The DNA here is from genome assembly GCA_043777635.1 of Kofleriaceae bacterium. Taxonomy (GTDB): domain Bacteria; phylum Myxococcota_A; class Polyangia; order Haliangiales; family Haliangiaceae; genus JABFXX01. The sequence continues at coordinate 4,086 of JAYWHS010000394.1, forward strand.
GTCTCGAAGCTGACGCTCGTATGATCGGGCGCCAAATCGCGGGGCGTTACCGTGTGTTGGCAAAAATCGGCGAAGGCGGCATGGGTGCGGTGTATCGGGCCGAACAGATTTCGCTCAAACGCACGGTCGCGCTCAAGCTGCTCAAACCGGATTTGGTGGCAACGTCACTGTTACTGCGGCGCTTTAATGCCGAAGCCGAAGCCGTCGCCAAGCTCAACCATCCCAACACCGTTGGTATTTACGATTTCGGCCAAGATGCCGACGGCACATTGTTCATTGCAATGGAATTTGTCGAAGGCCAATCACTACGTAAAGTGGTTGGGCAACAAGCACCATTACCGCCGCAGCGCGCTTTGTACATTACCGCCCAAATTGCCGCGTCGTTAGCCGATGCGCACAGCCTTGGCATCGTCCACCGCGACCTCAAACCCGATAACGTAATGCTGCAAGACCGCGGCAAGCACACCGACATCGCACGGGTGCTCGACTTTGGCATTGCCAAACTGCGCGACGATTCACGCGCCACGGCCATGACTCAAGCAGGCGATGTGCTGGGCACGCCGCAATACATGTCGCCTGAGCAGATCAAAGGTGAAGCCATCGATGGCCGCACCGATGTATATGCGCTGTCGGCAATTTTATATGAGTTGCTGACCGGCCGCATGGTGTTCGATGCGACTACCGTGCTGTCGATGTTATCCATGCATCTGATGGACCAGCCAGTAGCACCAAGTGTTCGACGTCCGGATCTCGGACTGCCACCAGCCATCGATCAATTGGTGCTAGCGGGCTTGGCAAAAGAGCCAGCCCAACGCATCGCCAACATGGAACTGTTTGGCGACATGATGATGCAAGTGTCGGCCAGCCTCGGGCCGATGTATACGAATGCATCAGCTGGCAATCGGGTTAGCGGGGCGCAACATCCAGCGCCCACATCCCCGGTTCAAGTCTCGGCCCCGGCCGCCGCAGCAGGGGTAATGGTCAGCCATGTCCCGAATGTCACTGTGGCGTCAAGTTATGGCCCAAGCAACGCGTTGGCCAATCCAATGGTTGGCGCTGCGGTCGCGGCGATTGCAACGCCGTCACCGTATGCACCGGGAGCCGCGCGTGCAGCGTATACACCTGCACCGATGGCCCAGGCACCGGTATCGAACGTCGCGGTAGCTGCGGCACGGCCAGCGCCAAATGCGTTGCTTGCCGCACCCGAGACCAGCTTAATTTCGCGACGCCACACGTCAGCCAAAACCCCATGGCTGATCGGCATTGTTGCTGTGGTCGTGGTCGGCGGCGGGGTTGGCGCCGCGCTGTATCTCAACTCCAACAAGTCAGCCACCAAGACGTCACCGATCGTTGGACCTGATCCGGTCCGCGAAGAGACAACGCCACCAGACGAACCAGATGAACCGCCAGGACCACCGACTCCAGACCCGAGCAAGCATCAGCCGCCAACCAAAGATAACTGGCAAGTTGATATTCAACCGCCGGATATCGATTACAGCTTACCGGGCCAGACCTTTAGCAATTCCGATTTTAAACTCATCGTGCCGCCGGGGTTTGAGCAGGACTCGCCGTTTCCGGAAGCTGTGCCTGATGGCAACGGCATCATCTATCGCTGGATCGGCGACGAAACCGCGATCATCGTGATCTCGGTGACTGGCAATCTCAAAAACTTTTCAGATTTTGATGAAATCGCAAGCAAAGGCGCATTTCGCGCAGTCAGTAAAAGTCAGGAACTCATCGCTGGCACCATCCGACCAACCGGAGTGTATGCATTGCAAGCGGCGAGCGACGCGGTAGTGGTTGACGGCGCTTACTACGCAAAAGAAAAAGCCACGTTGGGAGTTTTCGTCATGTATGCAAAATCGCAACAAGCGCGGGGGCGCTCGCTGCGCCAAGAAGTGCTAAACAAACGCATCTCATGGTGATCCGACTTACTGAATTCGCTCGCGGCGGTGGCTGTGCCGCTAAACTCCGTCTCAATGAACTTACCCAGGTACTCGATCGCACCCGCGAGGGTGCCAGCCGCGAGCTTGGCAACGACGTTGTTGTCGATCACCGTTACTCCGACGACGCCGCCGTCATGAAAGTGACGCCGGGGACCGAATTAGTATTCACCACGGACGTCATTGCGCCCTTAGTCGACGATCCAGCAACGTTTGGCGCGATTGCAGCCACCAACGCGATGTCGGACGTATGGGCGATGGGCGGCGAACCGCGTTTTGCGTTGAACCTGGTGTTTTTCTCCGACGAGAATCTGCCACTCGAAGTGCTGCATGAGATTTTGGCCGGCGGCCAACGGGCCTGTGCCGCAGCTGGGGTGGCGGTGGTCGGCGGGCATTCGGTGCGTGATCCCGAAGTCAAATTTGGCTTGGCCGTAACCGGCGAAGTTACGCCCGGCCGGGTTTGGTCCAACCGTAATGCAGCTGACGGTGACGTGCTGATCTTGTCCAAAGCCTTAGGCACCGGCGTGTTGTCGCAAGCGATCAAAAAACAAACCGCCAGCGCTGAGCAAATCGCAGCGGCGGTGTTGTCGATGACCACGCTCAATCGCAGCGCTGCGCACATCGCGCATCGCCACGGTGTCAAAGCAGCCACCGATGTCACCGGGTTTGGCTTGTGCGGGCACTTGCGCAATTTGCTACGCGATACGGCGCTGATCGCCGATGTTCACTTGGGCAATCTCCCATTGCTGCCAGGCGTGCGTGAACATTTTGCGCTGGGCCTGTGCCCCGGCGGTAGCAAAGCCAATCGCACGTTCGTCGCACCAATGCTGCGCTGGGCCGATGGTTCGCCGGTAGCAGCCGACTGCACCGACGTTAACGATGCAACCGAGCAACTGGTGAGCCTTGCATGCGATGCGCAAACCAGTGGCGGCTTGTTGCTGTGTGTACCTGCTGCAAACGCTACAGCCTGTCACCGCGAATTAGTCGAAGCTGGCTTACCAGCCGCCATCGTCGGCGCGTTGCGCACGGCTAGCTCCGACGTTGATCGGGCGACGATTGCGCTGCATCGGCCAAGTTGATCGACCGCACCGAACGGCGCATCAACCCAAATACGCTTCGTGGCAAACCGCTTCGATGTTGTGGCCGTCCGGGTCGAGGACAAAACCGCCGTAGTAGTGTTGGTGGTAGTGCGTGCGTGGACCAGGCGCACCGTTGTCGCGACCACCAGATATGAGCGCGGCTTGATAGAACGCGTTCACGATCGAGCGCTTATCGGCGCGAAATGCAGTGTGAATGGCTTGCGGCACCGGCCCGATATGAATCCAAAAATCAGGCTTGCCGCCGACGCCAAAGCCGGCCGCCATCGGCGCATCGGATGGAAACTGCATAATCAATGCATAGCCCAACGGTGCTAGCGCAGCTTGATAAAACGCGATGCTACGGGCCAGATTTGTAACCGGGACTCCTGTGTGATCAATCATGCGCGAAGGTTACACCGATTACCGGGATCATTTCGAGTTACAATCAAATCATGCAACGAACCAACGGTCAGGTGAGTGGCGTTGCATTGCGCATGCGCCAAGCTTGCGCAGCGCTCGCTGGCGCGGTGGTTGTCGCGTTTGCCGTGCCAAGTTTCGCACAAAATTTTCCGCCGATTACCTCGCGTGATTGGGCGGTAGATCTATACGAAGGAACAGCCTTAGGCTCAAACCGTGTCATCGCGATGGGCGGAGTATCGGTCGCGATCGCTGAAGGTTCGGCTGGCTCGTTGGCAAACCCAGCCGCAATGGCGGTGCGCCCGACCACCGACAATGATTGGTTTGCCTGGGACTTTCACCTCGACGCAGCATCGGGCTCGTTGTCGACCGACTACGATAATAATGGCTTTCTCGACGGTGCCAATGGCAACAAAGCTGCGACCGCCGGCCTGGCCTTTGGCTTTGGCCCGTGGGGCGTTGCGTTAACTGCTACTACGTGGACCACCCCAATGAACGGGCTTGGCACCACCAATATCGACGCTTCGATTACCCGTGGTGAATTTGCAGTATCGCGACTGTTTCCAACCATCGACGTTGCCACCGGCGTCGCTCTACGGATTGGCGCATTTGACGTGCAATCACCGACGGCAACGTTGTTCGGAATTTCAACGAACAGCGCAGTGGCGGGCGCGACCTGGCTGCCACGTATGCAATCGTTCCGCATTGCCGGCAGCGCAACGATAGGGCGCACCAATAACGAAGTCACCGCCGGCACCTGCGATCCGCTCAACTGCGAGGGCTATATCTTACCCGATCGCATTTCAGTGCCGTGGCGCGTCGCACTCGGCGGTGCGTATCGGCTTGCGCCAAGCGCGTGGAACATAAAAGTACCAAGCATTTTTCGCGACGAGCGCAGCGTAGTCGCTTCAGCCGAACTCACCCTCACCGGCCCCACCGCGCACGGCTTTGGCATCGAAGCGTTCGGCCAAGGTGGACTGCAACCGTCCGGGCGCAACGTTGCGGTGTCGCCGCGCGTAGGCGTCGAGTACGAGGCCCTGCCGGGTCGGCTACGTTTGCGTGGTGGTACCTACTGGGAACCTGGCCGCTTCATTGACAGCGACGGTCGGGTGCATGCGACCGGCGGCATTGAGGTCGCGCTGGTGGGTTTTCAGGTGTGGGGTCCACGACGGATCCGCCTCACCCTCACCACCGATGTGGCCCGCAACTACCGCAATGGCGGCGTCTCGGTTGGCTTTTGGCATTGATGCGCCAGCTGTTCGCTACCAACCGGCGCTCAGACCAACAAATTGAGTCAGCGCACGATCATCGACGAGGCGGCGGCTGATTTGATAGTCGATTTTCAGTGGCACACGAAATAAGCCAAATTCAAGTGACATACCGACACCCACGGCGCTGTGCCAACTCGCCGATCGTGCGGCCTGCGCTTGATGTGCGCCGAGTGAACCAAATAACAACAGATCAAGTTGTCGCAAAAATGACGCTGGCAAAAACCACAACGTCGATGCAATGCCACGGTCGATAATCAGCGGATAGCGCCACTCGAGTTCGCCGCTTAACAAACGTTGGGCGGCAAAGCTGCGGTCTTCGTACCCGCGCAAGCCGGTGGCGAAACGAAACACGCCGGGGGTTGCTGCCACGGTTTCGACAGCGGCGGTTGGTTGATTGGAGCGCGACCACAAGCTGGTGCCGCCATAGACGCCGCCGAGCTGCAACAAGTTGCCAGCATCGGTGGGCGCATAGCGCGCGGTGGCGATCGCCGATACCACGTGCCGCTGGCCTAGCGGCAACGGCAAGGCCCCGCCTAGCGTCAGCGAAACATCCATTGCATCATCGGTCAGAGTCGAGAGCTGGTGCGGATACATCGCCACCGAACCCGCGACCAAAACGCCGCGCCGTGCACCGGTGTACGCTGTCGATTCAAAGGCGGCATACGACGCAGTCAATTCTGCGCCGCCCAGTTCCACCGTTTCACTTGGTGCCGGCTGCGTTGGATCGTTGGCTCGAAAAAATTCAAAGCTGTAGATGCCTCCGACGGCGACGCTCCAAGCTTCACGCCAGCTCCGGCCGATGGCAAACGTTGCATCGCGTTGACGGCGCAGTTCGGCGTAGTTTGGCAAATTGGGCTCGGCGTCAGTCGCTGGTGCGATGGTAGTTTCCCACGCCACCACCGAGGCCGATCCAAGTACGACCCAAGGCGCCAACATGGTGTTGAGGTACGCCGCTTGGCCACCAAAATGATTGCGGCGCGCGCTGCCAAACTTGGGTTGCCACAACCCAGTTACGCTCCAACGTTGCAGGCCCAGGCGATCGCCACCCGCCACCACGGCGCCGAACAACCCGCCACCTGCCAAGGTCAGCGAGTGCAACTGCGGCACGAAAAAACGGTCCCACGGGCTGAATGCAGCGTCGGACACAATATGCGCTGGCGGCAGCAGGGGCACTGCAGGGCTCCCTACCTCGCTGGTAGCGTCGAGAACCATAGATGGTGGCGCAGCGTCAGCGGTCAGCGCAGCGGCAACAGCGTCAGTGCTGGTCTCGGCGACAACCGGCGGGACCTCAACGGCTGGCGCAGTTATCTCGGGCACTGCAATTTCATCGACGGTCCAAGCCCAGCCTTCACGATTGAGCAAATGAATCGTCGATCCCGCCGCACGCGGTGCGAGGGCGCCATAAGGCACGTTGCTGACCACCTGCGGATGTTGGCCGTCGGCGTCGCGCACAACCACTTGAAACCGGCCATCGACGACACCAAGATGCATCAGCCGACCGTCAGGTAAAAAACTGGCATCGTACACTGCGCTACCATCGTCGACGATATGCAACCGGGTGCCGGCCTGCGCATCAAATACCCAAAGCACAAACGCGGTGCCGTTCCAAACGCTCGCTACGACTTGTTTGCCATCCGCCGACGGTTGCGCGGTGAGTACATAACTACCAGGCTGCATTTGCGCAAGCACGCGGCGTTGACGTGTTGCGAGTTGGTAACGAGCCAGACTCCAGCGATCGCCATCGACTGCCATGTAGTAATAATTCTCACCAGCACCATCAATCGCGCCACCCGAGCCGAGCCCGGCCACAACTTCGGTCAAGCTGCCGTCGCTGCGCTGCCATCGCATCAACCGCGTGGTGAAGGTGATCTCCGCGTAGTCAACCGCAGTAAAATATACGGCGCTGCCGTCGGCCGTCACCGATAGTCCCGACGACAACAGTGGCGCAGCAACCGCCAGCCGACGCGGCGGCACCACTTCGGTCAAATTACGTTCGACCAGTACCGTACCGTCCGGCGACCGGACGACCAGTCGTGTGGGGGCGTCAACATCGCTGGTAATCCAGGCCTCGGTGCCATCGCGACCGCGACTGTAGCGCGCACTGTTGCCAAGTTTTACGATGCTGCGTTGGCTGCTCGGCCGAACCCGCACCGGATACTTGGTTTTGGCCCACGCTGCGAATTCATCGGTCAACGTGCCCAATGATTTGGCAAACCCATCTTTGAATGAATCAGCCGAGATCAAGCCGGTGATGCTGCGGGCTTGCGCGCCGATGGTTACCCACAACGGGCGTTCGCCGTAGCGTGTCGCCAAATAATCCACAAACATCGTGCCAAACAAATAGTTATGGCCAAGGTGGGCCTTACGACCAAATTCAGATAGGTCACCACTGTTGAATCCGTCGCTGGCAAATCCTGCGGCAAACATGCCGGTAAATACCGGCCAACGCGGTCGCCCGACCCCAGGTTGCAACGCTGCTTCGTAGTGCGTGGCCAAGCCCTCAAAGAACCACGAATCAAAACCCAGCTGTGGCGTAAATAAATTGCCAAACGCATGATCCAGCACCGACCAAAAACCAGCGATTTGTTTGCCATGTACATAGTGCACAATTTCATGGCACGCGATGTAACCAGGGTCGGGCGGCAACCCGAACTCGGTTGTGAAATCGAGCGTATTGAAGGTTGGCACCACAGCAACATCTTCGTAGCCAACCGCTGGGGGCGCCACGAACGCATTGTTGAAAGGCACCTCGGGCATGGTGATGATCATCTTTTGGGCCCACCACGCGTTTTTTACCACCGCTTGTTGTTTGAGCGCGGTGCCACACATTTCGGCACGCGCTGCAAAACGCAGGGTTTCATCGTATCGCTTAGCGGGATAGTAGATCACGAACTGATCGGTTTCCATCCGCTTCATCGGCGTGGTTGCAAACGCAGTTTGCACATCGGCCGGGAAACGCGGTGCCACACCACCGCAACCACTGAGCAAGCCCGCAACCACAATCGACGTTAAGCTGACGGCCTTGAAGTGAGTTGCCATGCCGCAACGCTACAACACAACCGTCGAGCCTGGGCGATCCCGTCGTTATTTCAGCCGGCGTGTGTCCGATGTTGGCCCCATGCCGGTACGCCACGCATCAAACCAAATAATCGACGCACCGCGCGTAGTCGATCGCTTCGCCTGTCCATTTTGATGCGTTGCGGTTGGCCGTGATAGCGAGCCCCGAATGAGCATCGCGCAGCGCTACAAGACCATGTCGCGCACCGACATTGCTTGACGTTGTGCGGGCCGGTTGTGCTTCAATGCGCCGGTTGCGATGGTCAAAAAAGTCCCAGCCATCGGCACCGTTTGCTTCGACCCGGTAGCCGCCTTCATGCAGCAACGTATGGTGCGTGCTACACAACAACATAAGATTCGATAACGCTGTTTCGCCGCCGTTGGCCCAGTGCTTGATATGATGGCCGTCGACGTAAGCGGGAAACCGGGACGTGCGATCGCGCAACAATAAAGCACGCTTGATTGCGGCTGGAATCGTGCGGGCTTTGCGACCGATGGAAAGTGGCTGGCCTTGCGCGTCAACGTGGGCAAGCACTACGCCGGCATCGCAGCGTCGATATTCGCCGACATTTCAGCGATTTGATCCCCCAGCGCATCGACATCGACCTTCACATTTGTCCCATTTTCCATGACGACGTTATGTCACCTACTTTTCCGACGCTACCGCTGGCTCACTACGCTGCGAAACACCACTGTAATGAGAGAAATCCGCCAACCCGGCCCATCGTCCCGTGCCGCCCATCGCGCGGCCGTGCACGAGCGTTTCACCAGCTACACATAGGCACTGCAATTCTTCGCCTAAAAAACACGTCAATATAAATCGAAAATATTTACAAAAACCATAACAAAGAATGAGGTCCGGAAACCGGACGTATAACCGTGTCCGCCACCAATGTCCCAGCCTGCGCCATCAAATGCCAACGACGCGAAGGCGGCGCATCAAGCTACGCGCGAGCACAAATCTACGCGGCCGCGCGGCCAACCGCACAGCCCTCGCGCAAGCTCCAGCTCGCTCCCTCCGGAGCCGCTGTGAGCCGGCCGTTCACCCAACTACTCTGCACCGCCACCCACACAGCCTAACAAGGCTTCACTAGCCGTTACCGGGAAGAAACACCATCATCGTCACCACCACCGCCACTCTCCACAAACTCCGCCATATCAAGATCAAAACTCCACCTGCCCCTCCGCGTCGGCTGCTCCACTACACTCTTGAGCATCTCAACATACCGCAAGCGTGGCACTTCATACGCCCCAAACCTCTCAAGGTGTTCGGTGTGCACTTGGCAATCGATCAATCCGATGCGCCATGCATTAAGTTGTCGAACACTCGCAACAAACGCGATCTTCGATGCCTCAGGTGCACGCGCAAACATCGACTCGCCAAAAAACGCACCACCGATCGAAACCCCGTACAAACCGCCGACCAGCGTGGCTCCGTCCCACGCTTCAAAGGAGTGCGCAAAACCTTGATGATGCAACTCGGTATACGCTGCCAACATATCTGGCACCAGCCACGTGCCTTGCTGCCCAGGCCGAGGCACTTGCGCGCACGCCGTGAGTACATCAACAAAAGCAGTATCAATCTTGAGTTGATACGGTGCCCGACGAATGCTCTTGCGCAAGCTGCGATTGATCCGCAGATCATGCGTAGTCATCATCATGCGCTGTTCAGGCGAGTGCCAAAGAATCGGCAAATTATCGCTGTACCAAGGAAAGATTCCTTGGCGATACCCCAACAACAAGCGCTCAACCCGCAGGTCACCACCGACGGCAACCACACCATCTTCGGCCAGATGCACTGGCGGAAACACTAACCGTTTGTCGAGGCGAAAGACTGGCAACGTGCCGGATAGTACCAGTCGCGCAGCGATGCGCCAGTCACCGACGCGCCAGGATTAAACGTTGGCCAAGCCTCGTGCTGCCAACAACGAACCTACTGACCGCACGGCAGATCGATGGTGCCGCTGCCGCCCTTGGACGACACCCAGGTGGCCACCGCAGTTCCATCGAAGGTCACGGTCACATTTCGACCCAGTCGGCCGTTATGTACAACGCTACCGGTTGGACAGCTGTCTTTGCAACGTTGCACTTGCACCGTAGTCGAACGCGCAGCGTCGCCCACCGTGGTCGCCCATGCACCGTCGACGGTAGCGCAGGTAGCCGTCCAAGCCACGGTGTACGCGCCAGTGCGAGTGATTTCGTTACCCAGAGGCCCAGTGCCTGCACCTGCCGTGGTGACCGATAGAGTTTTAGCGCTCGGCGAATAGATCGCCGTGCTGTTGATGTCCATGATCGACGCATTAACCATCAAGCCCTGCGCGGTAGCGATGGCTTGAAAATCACCGGTGTTAGTGACGCTACCGATAACTTTGATAGACCCGGTAAGCGTGCGCAGGCCACGCGGCCCGGTGCAAGCATTGAGCGCGATGTTCACTTCGGCGCCAGTCCGCGTGGCTGTGACACAAGCGGCCGGCAAGTAGCGCGCTTTGGCGCGGTCCAACATGCGTTGCGCCACATCGTCAGCGGTTGGCGCGGCCAGGCCAGCTTGCACTTCGGTACCTTCCAACAACGATGACATCACCGCACCTTCGGTTTGGCCACTCTCCGACGAATCTACTGCCAGCTCAGCGGCAGTTTGATCAACGGAAGACGAACCTTCACGATTACAAGCGACGGTGGCGAAGACCAACAACGAAGCGAAAGATACTGAGGAAATGCGCATAATCTTTATTCTCCCTACCGCGATAGGCGGCAAGCTAGGTAAAAGCAAAGCGCGCGCCAACTTGAAACCGATTGCAGCCGAGGCTGGCGCGGTGCAAAGCCAACTACCATGCATGGCCAGGTACCAAACTCATGTGATTGCGCTGCCCAACTGGTACCTGCAGGTACCGTGCTATGACTACGCAGGCAACGCCGCAAGCAACGCGCGTTGCACCACCTGCGTAACCAAAGGTGCGATAGCCTCGGCCATAGCCTGCACCAAACGCGCTGCGCCTTGTGGTGCGACGACCTGCCAGATCGCTGCATGTAGCTCAATGTAATCGGTGTGCAGCCGAGCCGCGTGAGCATCCGTGTGGCCCCACTGCATCCGGGTTTCACTTGCGACTTTGGCATACAGTGGTGCCAAGCCAGCGGGCGCGTCGTCGCACAGCCATTCGGCCAAGGCAACGCGCAGCGGCAGCGGCAATTCGCGGCCCATAATTTGTGCAGCTACCGTCGGCTCGATGCTGGGTAGCGTTAGCGGCCCAGTGCGCAACTCACCTTGCGGCGACAGGGTTGCCACGGTGGCCCATGGCACATCACCAAAGCACACCTGTACAGCGAGGCCTTGGGTAGTCGCAACCAAGCGCCGCACCTCGCCGTTGACGGTGTAG
>JAYWHS010000395.1:0-15182 GCA_043777635.1 Kofleriaceae bacterium
TCATTGTAGCTTGCGTATGTCACTGGGGTGGTTGGGTGTCGGCAGCTTTCACCCGAGCCCTAAATGACTCGATCTTGCGCAGTGCGTCGTTGTAATTCGCAGGCGACAAATATTGGATAAGTTGAGCGAGATCGTTCCATTCACTGTCTAGCCTCATCCCGTATTTGGTCTTGAAGGCGGTGTACTCGCGCACCGCCGATTGAAAGCGGGACATTACTTGCTCATGACTTACCGTTGGTGTTGGATCTTTAGGTTTTGCATCGACGTGCCGACCGAGTCGTAACCCAGGATTGCGCGGCAGGGCATCGACCGCCACAACCACGGGTTCCGCGTCGCGTGGCCCTGGCCCGGCGTCGATACGAATAACTTGCGGCGGTCGCGGCGGCTCATTGTTCGGGCGGGTCATGGCGTAGACCCCGCCAACGATCGCGATCGCCACAATGGCGACCACCAGCAGCGTATTGAACCGCAAACGGCGTGGAAATGTTGGTGCTGTTTCACCAACTTGTTCGATCTGGTCGCTGGTCAGTTGGGCCGTGGCCGAAGTGGTGGCCGAAATCCTTGGTGGCACATTACCCGACTGTGTTGCCGCAGCACGTTGCGAGGGTGGCGGTGCCTGACTAAGCGACGGCAGTTGGGTTGTCCGTCGGCGCCGCGCCAACGCGCCATCGCCCCCGACAGCCGACGCAAATGAGATGGTTTGCACCGACTGTGTTGAGAACGCATCATGAAAATCATCCAGATGGGTCGCTGCGATGCGCGCATTCATTTCGCGTTGCAAGGCCAAATCTTCGTTAAACAAGTCGCGCATAAACGTGCCGAGTTGATCGGTCGACATCGTTGGGTTTTCGACCGCCAATTTGCTTGCTAGCGCGTCGCGCATTTCGGCTGCGTTTTGGTAACGATCATCGGGGCGTGGCGCTAGACAAATCGAAACAATTTCATCGAACGGTGCCAACGCTGGGTCGATATCGGAAGGTACTTTGTGTTCACCTTTGGAAACCATGCGCGCCAATGCACGATAATCAGGCGACTCGCCCACTTCGTACAAACGTTCGCCAGCAAGCAACTCAAATAACACCACCCCGGCCGCGTAAATATCCGTGCGATGATCGACGACACCGCCGCGAATCAATTGCTCTGGGGCCATGTAGCCGAACTTGCCGAAACCCATTTTGGGATCGGTAGCGGTGCCACGTAGCGCACTTTTCGCGATGCCAAAATCGATGACTTTGATCTCACCTTCAAACGACACCACGATGTTCGGCGGCGAAATGTCACAATGCACCAGATTAAGTGAGCTGCCGTCGATATCGGTCCGGCGATGTGCGTACGCTAGGCCGTTAGCGAGTTCACGCGCGACATACAATGCGAGGTCGGTCGGCATCCGCATGGCGCGCTGGGCGAGGGTAGAAAACATCCGTCGCAGATCGCGACCCTCGATGTATTCGAGCGCCAAAAAGTATTCGTCGCCGACTCGACCAACCTCAAAAACCTGAGCAATATTTACATGCTGAAGCTTGATTGCGACTTGAGCTTCGTCGACAAACCGGGAAATAAACTGAGCATCTTGGGCCAGATGCGGCAACACTTTTTTGATGACCGCGAGCTTTTCAAAACCTGCGAGCCCGTGCTTCGCGAGAAAAATTTCACCCATACCGCCGCGCGATAGCCGCTGTACCAATAAGTAGCGACCAAAGACTTGAGGCAAGCCAGACTCGATTTCGACCGATGCGGTCGCTATGCCGGGCTGAGGTTTCAAGCCTGGTATCTTGAACGCTCGCCCGCTGCGAAACAAGCCCTTCGGGAGTGATCGGGCACCACTAACTTACGGAACATTTTTCCCTCATCAATAAATGATTCTGATACCTTGCGACGACGTGCAGGTATTTACAGCATTGAATGGCGCAACCCTTGCGTTGCTGTGCGGCGCTGGCACGATGTTGGCGGGGCTGGCCGGCTGCAGCGCAGCTGCCAATCAACCGGTAGCGATCGTGCTCGACATACCCAACGGACCGCTCGAACCCAAAGGCGCGGCAACGGTCGAGATAACATTGAACTCCATTACCAGCAACGACGCGGTCATTCGCACCGCAAACGTATCCGCGAGTGGTGCATTTGACATCGGCGAAATGCCCATAAACCAAGCCGGCCGGATCGAAGCTGCGTTGCGTAGTGAAAGCGGCGCAATCATTGGATACGGCCGCAGCGTCGAAGTTGTACGGTTTGATCAAGGCGGTACCGCGACGGTGCCAGTGCGCCGACCCATGTTGTATTTGGGCAGTGGCACATCGGTATTCAAAGCCGATGCCAACGATAATCCGGTGACCAATAGCTGGGCCACCCGGCCGGCTGTGGTTGCCGATCTTTCGCCCGATGCCACAGCCATTGGCACCAGCCCCCGCCTTGCAACCAATGCTGGCTACCTCGTCGCTGCGGCCGGCACGATCTACGGCCTGCAACAAAACATCGACAGCGATGGCCGGGGTAACGGTGCAGTTACGCTGGTTGAACTGCGCAGCGAAGACCACACGCGTGGGCCAGCACGGCCCATCGCGGTAACGGGCGACATTCGCGAAGCCGCTGGCTCGGACGATGGACAAGAGATCGCCGTTGCCACATCCGACGGCGCGTGGTTGGTACACGTTGCCTCCGGGACCACCGACCGACTTGCCACCGGCGCTTACGATCGAATCACGCTTCGAGATGTTGGCGCCGATTCGACCCAACACGAAGTATTTGCACTATCAGGGCGCGTCGCTGACTACAGCAATTGTACCGCCGTTGCCAAACTTGAACGCGTTACCATCACCACCGATACGCCCAACAAAACGCTGATTGCGATGGGGGCTATTTCTGACATCAGCACCGCCAATGGTCGGGTCTTCTTCAGCAATGTTTGTACTGGTAAAATCAGCGAAATTACCGCAACCGGAACCGTTGAGGTGCGCGTCACCGGCGGCCATCCGACCAACCTTGTGGCATCCGATACCCAGATCTGGTTCAGCGAAGTCCGTGGCACCATAGATCGTACTTTCGCGGTGTCATCGTTGGTGTTGAGTAGCAACGACCCACCACGCCTGCTTTGGCAAACGCCAGCGACATTACTGCTGCTCACCAGCGTTATCGAAGGTGTGCAACGCACCTTAAAGCCTAACACCGCTGAAATGGACGAGCTAACACTCGTCAGCAACGAATTTATCGCACTGCGCACGCGCATGACCTTCGACGTGCCGCGACCAGACTTCACCAACTTGCCTCGCACCGCCGCGCAAACCGATTCCGCCTGGATCATTTCTGCAGCCGGTGGCGGCGTGGTGGCCAATTATCAGAGTTGGTGCAAAGTGCTTACAGCATGCGGAGGTTCCGACCTTTGTGGATGGAGCTGCGCGGATGCCGCCGGTAGCAGCCGCCCTGCTTCTGGCAACGAACACCGGTTGCGCTCGCTTGCGGCTACATTTCAGCGTCGATAATCATGCCTCGAATTCGTTTTTATTCGCTATTCCAGCTGCTGGTGCTCGGGCTCATCGTCACCATCACCATGGCGCCAAGCCACGCCGAGACATTGTCGCCCAAACGCAAAGTGGCTATTCTCGAATACCGTTCTGGATCGAGCGCGTTGCCCAACTTGGCCAACCGCATTACCGATGTGATGCGCAAAACCACGTCGCTGTCGGTGATTAGTCCCAATCAAACCCGCTCGATCATTGGCGATGGCCTGGATGAAACCATTGTCAAATGCGCTGGAGCCTCCGAATGTTTGGCGCGCCTTGGCCAGAAGGCCGGCGTGGCTGAGCTTGTGTTAGTCGGCATAAGTGAATTTGGCGGCGTGATTGTGACCTTGCAACGGATCAACACGCGCACGGCGGAAGTCACCGGGCGCATCGCCGATTCGCTCGATGCTGGGCTCACACCATCCGACGAACAACTGGTGGCGTACCTTAGCCGGCTGTTGCCGCCGAGCGATTTTTTGCAGTTCGGCGTCATCGATATTGTTGCCAATGTGGCAGGTGCCTCAGTTTCGGTCGGTGGCCAACAACGCGGTGTTACGCCGTTGCCAGCGCTGCGCGTCGACGCGCCAGCAACCTACGATGTAAAGATTGAAAAAACCGGGTACGTGCCATTTCGCGCAACCATTCAGGTCCCACCCGAAGGCACCGTGCAAGTGAAGGCCGAACTCGCGCTTCGCACCCAACGCGCCTGGTACGCTCGTTGGTGGGTGTTAGCGGGTGCCGGCGTGATTGTTGCCGGTGCTACGGCGGGCATCATCTATGCAACGTCGAGTGACGCCACAAGCAACGCAGTCCCGGTTACTGGCACCATCCAATAAGTGCTCGGTGTCGTTAACTTTCTCATCGCAGGTTACGGGTCACGTACGTGCGAGCTACGTGCGAGTTTTGCCATTCTTTGCGAACGGTAGTGCTGCACGCATCACCACCGCATCCTCGCCGTCGCGATAGTAGTTGCGACGGACCGCGACGTTGGCAAATCCATACCCGAGGTACAGCGCAATAGCGGCCTGATTGCCGGCACGCACCTCCAGCAACGCGTGGCTAACCTGCGCGATCTGCGCGGCTTGCGCCATCTCAGCCATCAGCGCGTGGGCCACGCCGCATCGCCGAAACTCGGCATGAGTGCCAATCGCCAGCAGCTCAAGCTCGCCGGCCAACAACCAATAATTGCAGAATCCAACCACGGTCGACGCACCCGCCGAGTCGACGTCGGCCACGGTGACACGGCCGTGCGGCAAGCCAAGTTGTTCGATGAATGTATTGGCAGGATACGGCGTGATGAAACCTTGACGTTCAATGGCCTCCACCGCCGGAAGATCGGCCAGGGCCATCGGGCGCACCCGGATACCCTGATTAGCCACGAGGTTTTGGCAGCGCCGCTGCTGCAATGGCGCGCCAGGTTGCTTCAACGTTATCGCCAGTCTGCACCGACACCGCGAACGGATCGCGGCGCAGCGACATTTGCTTTTTGGCTGCCAACACCGCCATGGTTCGCTGATTTTTGGGCAACTTGTCACATTTAGTCATGGCGACGATCATGGGAATTCCACGAGCTTCGAGCCACGGCACAAAATCTAATTCTTCAGCTTCTGGGCCACGCCGCAGATCGATGAGCAGCAATACAGCTTTAAGCGTCGCGCGTTCGCTGAGATAGGCTTCAATGAGCGGCTGCCACGACGCCCGCAAATCACGATTTACTTCGGCAAAACCATAGCCGGGCAAGTCGACCAAATGCATCGCGTTACCGTGCGACTCAACCCGAAACCAATTAAGCAACCGGGTTCGGCCTGGCGTTCGAGACGTGCGCGCCAGACCATCTTGGCCGGTCATCGCATTGATCAAACTCGACTTGCCGACGTTTGATCGACCAACCACCGCGACCTCGGGCAGCGTTGCGACCGGAAAGCCAGCAGGCTCGGCCGCCGAGATAACAAACGATGCGCGTAACCTAGACATGCCGGTTGGTACCGCGAACCACCGCCACCGCCAAGCCACGCCGGTGTGCGATTTCTAGGTTTTGCCGCACCGTGCATTTCTAGGTTTGGCGACGGTGGCCGCTGTGTTACCCATTGGCTGTGTCATCGCCACGAGTAATCGGACTCACCGGGGGCATCGCGGCTGGTAAAAGCCAAGTAGCGGCGCTGCTGCGTGCGCGCGGCGCGGCCATCGTCGACGCTGATCTAGTAGCGCGCGAAGTGGTGCAGCCCGGCCAACCGGCGTATCACGATATCGTCAATTATTTTGGCACCAACGTGCTGCATGACGATGGCAGTATCGATCGCAAACGTTTGGGTGCCAAGGTGTTCACCTCGCCCGAAGCCCGCGCCGCGTTGGGCCGCATCACCCATCCACGCATCGGTGCGGCCAGCCAAATGCACATTGCAGCGTTGGCCCGCGCTGGTGCAAACATTGTATTTTATGAAGCGGCGTTGTTAGTCGAAAACCAACTACATCGCGGGCTCGATGCGCTCATCGTCGTCACCACCGATGACGCAACTCAGTTACAGCGGATCATGACCCGTGACGGGCTATCGCAGGTCGACGCCCAGGCCCGCATCGCCGCGCAGCTGCCACAAGCCACCAAAGCTGCGCTTGCAACCTGGGTAATCGAAAACCATGGCGATCTGGTGAACCTGGCGCAACGAGTAGCGGAGGTTGTCACAGCAATCGAAACGGCGTTCGGACCGTTACGAACCGGGCCGCCCTAGGGTTAACTCTTATCGCTAGCGTCGTCCGTGTCGGCGACCTCGGCAAGATCGGCAGGTTCCATAATCGCTTTCGAGCGCAAGCCCGCGCGCTCGAGTACTTTGTACAGAAACTTCCGTTCGAGCCCAGCAAGCCGCGCAGCTTGCGATAAATTGCCGGTTGCGCGTAGCAGTAGGTCTTCGAGATATTCGCGTTCGAATCGAGCGACCACGGCATCTTTGGCTTCGTGAAACGGCCGATCAGCCCGCGCCGTGGTGGTTGCCGCAATCGGGGCGGCCATCGTCGGACGCAGCAGAATCGGCAACGATTCAAACGTGTCGTCAGGTGCCGATAATGCAACCGCACGCGTGATTACATTGCGCAGCTCCCGCACATTGCCCGGCCAGTGGTAACGCTCCAACCGCTCCAATGCCACCCCTCCCACGCTCGGAATCAAATGGCCGGCGCCGGCCCGGGTCAGGAACAGTTCAACGAGTTCGCGCAGATCACCGTGACGTTGGCGCAACGGTGGCACATGAACTTCAACCACGGCGAGGCGATAGTACAAATCGCCGCGAAAACCACCACGCGCGACTTCACCGAATACATCGCGATGGGTAGCCGCCACAATGCGAACGTCGTAGCGTTCAGGTTTGCGGCTGCCCAGTGGAATTACTTCGCCAGCTTCCAACATGCGCAACAACTTGGGCTGCAAGGAGACCGGCAAGTCACCAATTTCGTCGAGGAACAGCGTCCCACCGTGGGCCGCTGCAAAAGCACCGAGGCGCTCACCGGCTGCGCCTGTAAAGGCACCTTTGGTGTGCCCGAATAGATCACTTTCGATCAATGATTCAGTACTTGCGCCACAATCAAATACTACAAACGGACCATTCCGTCGTGGACTTGCGTCGTGGACTGCACGAGCGGCGAGCTCTTTGCCGGTACCACTTTCACCGAGAAACAACACCGGCGCAGCGGTGCGACTCGCACGTTCCAAAATGGCAAAAATCTGGCGCATCACCGTACTGGTGCCGCGCATTGCGCCGAAGTGATCGTTGGTACTCGCGGGAATATCGATGGCTTCGTCGGCCGGCATCACTTGGACCAAAGTTTTGCCAACCCGCAACATCACACCCGGAGGGGCCGTCACCTTGGAAACCGAAACACCGTCGATGGTCGTGCCGTTCTTGGAGCCCAAATCGGTGATTACAAATCCGGTAACCGACGGCACAATAGTGCAGTGGCGGCGTGACACCCATGGATCCGTCAACACCACGTCGCACGACTTTTCGCTGCCGATCACAACACCAACGGTCGGTAGATCGATTTCCAATCCTGCGTTTTGGCCATCGAGGACGCGCAACCTTGCCCGTCGTGCGGCAACCGGAAGCGCGGTATTGGTAACTCGTGTAACTTGCATATTTACGCCAGCACTCCCCGCATTACCATTTGGCACAGGTAACGCAATGCTTCCATCCGCGGCATGCCGGAGACATCAAGCAACTCATCGTACGTGATGCCGCCGTCGATACGCGACACCAAAAATGCAGCGCGTGGACCAATCTGCATGCCTCCGAGTTCATTCATTGGTTTCGCCAAGCGTGGATAGTGATTCATATCTCCGAGATATTGCTGAAGCCCAGCCAAAATTGCATCACGATGACGATGCACCAGTTTTTGCCCCAATGCACTCGCCGGATCTTGCGACAGCGCCAATTCAATCGCCGTTACCATACGTTCAAGCTCGCCATCGCTGCGGGCTTGCGCAGCGAGCGCTAACAGCCCGGTAATGCGTCGCCGAACAAAATCATCATTGGTTTCGTCGACTCGCCCGGTGGCATCGAGTTCGAGCAACAACGCTGCGGCACCCGCTGCGACGGGGTCAAACGGCAGCACGGCTTCGAACTCAGTTGCCGCCCGCGTCAAGTTCACGGTTTGATCGACAGGCCCCGACACCTCGAATTCATCGTCGGGATTGGCGAGATCGTATCGCGAATCATCGGCGCTAGGTTCGAGCGACTCGATCACCAGCTCAGGTGGCGCATCATCATCGGGCTCGAATGCCGCGATGGCAAGCAGGGCGCGTTGACTCAAGTCTTCGGTGCGCGCCGCAGCTGGCGGAATGAGCGCATCAACTTTTACCGGAAACAAATCGCTACGCGTCCGGCCCCGCCCGTTGGCCACCGCCGTCACCGCCAGGATGTCGACCACCGGCGCTACAGGATCAACACGCGCAGGCAGAGGGCCTTGGGCCAACCCTGAAAGCTGCGACGTCAGCCGGCTTTGTGCCCTCGCGGTGATCGCAGCCACCGGTTCCTCATATAATCCACTATTGGCCTCTTCAACGTCATCCAAATCAATTTCAGCAAGCGACGTGGGCGTGCGCAGCGTCATCTTTAGTTGTGGGGCATTCGATGCACGACGCGCGCGCGCGGCCACGAAACCGTTGTCACGTTGCAACACGCCGGTACCTTCACTTTCAAAATCACCAGACGACTCCGCACTGGCTTCTAGCCCCGCCCCTGGCATCACGATTGCTGGTGCTCGGGGCACTTCACTTCGGATGGTCAATTCAAGGTCACTGTCGTCCGCGCCGACCGCAGAATCAGGCCCAGGCATCGCCGGCGCCATGATACCAAATGATGCATCCAAGTCTTGAGCGTAACTCGCACTATAGCTGTCGCTCGCGGGCTCATCAGCGTCGAATTCAAGCACCCCCACGTCAAGCACCCCCGGCGGCTGGTCGGCCTCTGCTGCTGCGGTAATAACGGATTCAAACGGCGCGGTCGAGTAGTCGAATTGCGCGAAAGGATTGGTCGACAAGGGGTTGTCAATTTCGCCACTCGCTTGCGTGCTGCCAGGTTCAAAGCCTGCCGGCTCTGACGGCAATGGTGCCAACGTCCGTTGCGCGGTAATCCCAAAATCCAATTCATCGAGAACGGCCAACGAGTCAGGGCCCGCCACGTCAAGCTTTGTTAGCGGCGCGTCAGCGTATTCGGGCCCCGGCTCATGCTGGGTGCCTGGGGCGGCCAGTTGCAGCCCGCTGTACGTGACATCTTCGTCATCGTCGACCTCGTCGACCTCGTCGTCATGGGCCGATTGCCCCGCAGACAAAGCGATACGAGCAGACACTTCAGCTCCAGCTAACGTATCGTCGCCGGTGAACGCCGCGCCGTTCACCAGGGGCATGTCCTGCGCTGAACCAGCCAGGCCTTCAGCTTCTAAAAACCAGCCCTCGTCGATTCCATCCTCAACACTCGCCAGCCCAACCTTTAGGGGTGACGCTCCAAACGGTGCGAGTGCGATGCGATAGGCTGGCTGCGATGTGGTGCTAATTCCGAACGGTTCGTCGGCCGCCGCCTCTTCCACCGGCGCTCCAGAAAGCACCTCATAATGCAGCCGCACATAGTCCACATAGCCGTTGGCTCGGCCATTGGCTGGTTCCAGCGCAAGGGCTTGCTCCCACGCCAATACCGCGCTGTCTATGTCGCCGTTCTCATACAGCGTTAGACCTCGCTCAATGAGCGCCTCAACGTGCTGCGTCGACTCACTCACAACGTTGTTTTATCCCCGAGTCTTGGATACCACACCCCGGAACATGTTGAGTGTCCGGTTGAGCGCCTCGGTGGCCTCGGTCAAACCACTTAAGTCTTTGGTCGCGATGGAGTTCCGGGTGCGATCGACAACGGCTCGGGCTTTTTTCACAGCATCTTGGCCAAAGTCTGAGCCGGCAATAATTTCCGTCACGGCAGGAAACAGCTGCTCAATCTCTTCGAGGCCTTTTTCAGCAGCGTGCCTGGCTTTTTCAAACTCTTGGCTCGACCGTACGTCGACCATGTATTCTTTGTTGCCGTCGATCATCTTCTTGAGCTCGTCCTCGGTCAAACCCGAGGTCGCCGTAACCGTGATCGATTGCTCTAAGCCAGTTTCGAGGTCGCGCGCTTTGACTGAGACGATGCCATCGGCGCTAATGTGAAAGGTAACTTCGACTTCGACTTCACCACGGTTGGCGCGGCGCAGGCCAGTAAGCACAAATTCGCCGAGCAATTCGTTTTCTTCAGCGCGGTCACTCTCACCTTGCAGCACCAAAATCTTGACCGACGTTTGGTTGTCTTTCACCGTCGTGAAAACGTGCGACTCGGAGGTGGGCACCGTGGTGTTCTGCTCGATCAACCGGTGGAAGTAGCCCCCAACGATCATGATCCCCAACGAATGCGGGGTCACATCGAGCAACAATACGTCGCTCTTTTCGTCGGTGAGCGCAGCGCCTTGAATGGCGGCCCCCATCGCAACCACTTCATCGGGATGTACGCCCTTGTTGGGTTCCAAGCCAAAAAACTGGGCGCACACTTGTTGCACGCGTGGCATCCGCGTCATGCCCCCGACGAGGATCACATCTTCGATTTCGCTCTTAGGAACTTCGGCTTCTTCGAGGGTCCGCGCACAAATTTCGACGGTGCGGTCAATCAAATCGGCCGTCAGCTCTTCTAACTTGTCACGCGACAACGACGTCTGAAGGTGCAGCGCCTCATTGCGACCGGTCGAAATAATAAATGGTAGATTGATCTCAGTTTCACGCACGCTCGATAGCTCGCACTTGGCTTTCTCAGCCACGTCTTTCAGGCGTTGCAGTGCCATCTTGTCTTTGCGCAGATCGATGCCGTGCTGCTTTTCAAAGCCAAAAACCAGCCAATCAATAATCCGCCGGTCAAAGTCTTCGCCACCCAAAAAGGTATCGCCTGCCGTCGAGATAACCTCGAACACGCCGTTACCGATTTCCAAGATCGAAATATCAAACGTGCCACCACCGAGGTCGTAGACTGCGACTTTGCGCTCGATGTTGCGACCAAAGCCATAGGCCAAGGCTGCAGCGGTTGGCTCGTTAATAATGCGAATGACGTCAAGTCCGGCAATCTTGCCTGCATCCTTGGTGGCTTGGCGTTGGCCGTCATTAAAATATGCCGGCACGGTGATGACCGCTTTTTGCACTTCTTCGCCGAGGTATTCCTCGGAAATTAGTTTCATCTCTTGCAAGATGTACGCGCTGACTTCCGGGATCGAGAACACTTGATCGCGCAACATGATGCGCACGTCATCATGCGGACCTTCAACAATCCGATACGGCATGATTTCGAGCGAGCTGCGTACCGCCGCCGAGCCCCACTTGCGACCGATCAGCCGCTTGGCCGCATACACCGTGTTTTCGGCGTTGGTAATTGCTTGGCGTTTCGCAATGTGACCAACCAACCGCTTACCGTTTTCAGCGATGGCCACCATTGAAGGCGTGGTTTTGTAGCCCCCGCGATTCGGTATTACCGTCGCCGTGCCATCTTCAACGATCGACACACACGAGTTTGTGGTGCCAAGATCGATACCGATCACCTTCTCTGTAGCCATGGGCTGCTATTCTCCCCCGCTTTGTTGGCTGATCGCCACTATCTGCGCAGGTTTTTGCCATTTCAAGACCGTAGAGCGATACGGCCGGCCAGCGTCGCCGAAAATTTCGCACCTGGTACCGCAATTCGAAGGGCACGTCTCGCAGCTCTTAGCGGCGGCCTAACGCGCGTTGTACGTCTTTAAGATCATTACGAAGTTCAGCCGTTAGCATGTCATTTTCGGACTTAATTGCCATGGCCATAACCAGTACTTCTTCGGCTGCATCAAGCTGGCCGAGGGCTTTGAAGCACTGCGCCAACAGCCGCGCACACGATGGATCGTCGGGGGCGATGCTGGCCGCTTTTTTGGCGTATTCCACGGCGGTTCGAGGCTGACTTGACAACAACGCACAATTGGCCGCCCGCCGTAGATATCGCACCTGCGGCTCAAGCCGTACCGCCGCCGCAAACAACTTCATCGCGTTTTCGGCATCACCCGACACCTCGGCCTGACAAGCTCGATCAAACAATTCTTGGGCATAGGCTTGTTGCGTCTGCGGCTCGTCGGATGCCCGCGCTGCCACTACAGCAGCAGCCTTTTTGTTGGTCAGTTCAGCGTACGCGCG
The DNA here is from genome assembly GCA_043777635.1 of Kofleriaceae bacterium. Classification (GTDB taxonomy): domain Bacteria; phylum Myxococcota_A; class Polyangia; order Haliangiales; family Haliangiaceae; genus JABFXX01. Next base: position 12,199 of record JAYWHS010000395.1, read on the forward strand.
GGCCACAGCTTCAAAGACCGACGCGAGTCGAGTATGGAACGAACCAAGCTTTTTGCCGAAATAGCGATCTGGATGAATGTCTTTTGACAACCGGAAATACGCCCGTTTCAGGTCTTTGTCCGGGCTGCCTTTGGGCACGCCTAGTAATGCCCACGGATCGCGCTTGCTGACCAGCCGAGCCAACGCTAACAGCCGCCGCCGCTCGCCTTCCGAAAGTTCGACAGACTCGGCCATGGCAAGGACTTCATCATCGGTTGGCGAGGACAACGATAGGTCAAGATCTGCTACACGCACGGCAGCACCGCCTATCGACGCGCGTGGGCCGCGCAACGTCGCCGAGTCTTCCAACGGAGGAATCGACCCCGGCGTTGGCTTGGCGCCGACCGAAACACCGCGCGCGGTGGTCGGCGGTTCAACATACGCAGCCGTTGGCCGCGCCCCAGCAGCCGACGACGCGGGGGGACGTGCAACTGCCGAACCCGATGCGGTGCGTGCTACTACCGGAACGGCCGGACTCGAGGCTGTGCGTGCCACGGCAGTAGGTGGCGGCGACGCTTCGTTAGGCAACAACATCGCACCGAGCGAACGTAACCGCTGCGCGATCGTCACGCATTGCTCGGGTGGCAGCCCCGTCGACAAAAGCACATCGCGCAACGTAGTTTTGCCGTCGATACGTGACAGTACGAAATATTCTTGCGGTCCAATGCCAGCGGCAATTGCATTGAACGCAGAGTTCACCTTCACCTTTTGTGTGGATGCCCCAATTCCTGGGATCTCCGCCGGTATCGTACTCACCTGATCATGTTACCAGCGAAACGCTATTTCGCGAACAGCCACTGCAGAATTGCTTTTTGCGCATGCAAACGATTTTCTGCTTGCTGCCATGCCATGGATTGTGCTCCGTCAAGCACGCCGCCCGTGATCTCTTCACCACGGTGCGCCGGCAGACAGTGCAACACAATCGCTTGTGCCGACGCCGTGGCAAGCAACGCTTCATCGACGCAGTAACCAACGAAGGCCAGCTTACGCTTTTGCGCTTCGTCCTCCTGGCCCATGGATGCCCAAACATCAGTCGACAACACGTCGGCACCGCGGGCCGCCAACCTAACATCACTGGTGATCGAGATTCCACCTCGGCCGCTGGCTGCACAGCGGGCGTGGGCCTGGTCTAACATCGTCGCATCGGGCCGGTAGCCGTCGGGACAGGCGACAGTGAGATGCAAGCCGAACAAACCAGCCGCCTCGATCCACGAATTTGCCATGTTGTTGCCATCGCCGATCCAGGCGTAGCGCAGGTCATCGAGCTGACCGAAGCGTTCGAGCACCGTGAGTAAATCAGCCGCAAGTTGACAAGGGTGATGCAGATCGGACAACCCGTTGATCACTGGCACTGCCGACCAGCGCGCTAATGTTTCGACGCGGTCTTGGCCAAACGTCCGAATCATGATGGCGTTGCAATAGCCGGCTAACACCCGTGCGGTGTCTTCGATGGGTTCGCCACGGGCGATTTGCGAGCCTTGCGATGACAACACGACGGCATGGCCGCCGAGTTCGTAGACGCCAACTTCAAACGACACCCGGGTTCGCGTCGACGCCTTTTCAAATACCAGCGCAACGGTTTTACCGTCGAGGGTGTGATGCCGCTGCCCAGCGGCACGTTCGGCTTTGAGCGTGCGCGCCGTACGCCACAGCGCCGGCCAATCGCTGGTCGGAATGCTCGCTAGGGTTATAAAATCTGATTTGGCTCGCGCTGCACTCATGGTGCGGCCTTGCCTGCACCTTCGGCTAACACGCCGCGCAGTACCGTGATGGCTTCATCGATCAGCTCACGACTCACGATGTACGGCGGCGCAAAGCGCACCACTTTATCGCCTGCTACCGACAACAACACGCCGCGATCGCGACACTTAGCTGTGACATCACCTGGCAGGCCACTGACCGCCAAGCCACGCAACAGCCCGCGCCCGCGTGCTTCAGTAACGTGGCCTGGAAATGCCGCCACCAGTTGTTGCAACTGTTGGCCAAGATACTCCCCAGTTGCCGTGATCTGATCGAGTAGTTTTTCATCGTCGATAATTGCGAACACGGCATTTGCTGCCGCGCACGCCAGCGGATTGCCGCCAAAGGTATTGGCATGGGAAACCACGCCACCGGCTTTGAACGCCAACGCTGCCGCAGCTTTGTCGTTGCAAGCAATCGCGCCGATCGGCACACCACCGCCTAAGCCTTTGGCCAACGTCATCACATCCGGCACTACATTGTCGTGTTGATGGCCGAACCATTTCCCTGTGCGACCCATGCCGGTTTGAACTTCGTCGAAAATCAACAAGGTATCGGTTTGATCGCACAACGCCCGCAGGCCAGCGAGATAGCCTGGCGGGGCGACCACGATGCCGCCTTCGGCTTGAATTGGTTCAACAATCACGCAGCAGGCTTGACGCGGGGCGAGCAGCTTGGCCATTGCGTCGAGGTCGCCGTACGGTGCAAACTCAACCGGCCCAAGCATCGGTCCGAACCCTTCGCGATATTTTTTCTGACCGGTAATCGCAACCGTTGCAAACGAACGACCGTGAAAGCTGCCGACGGTAGAGATCATAGTCGTGCGTTCTGGTTGGCCGGCGTCAACGTAAAAACGCCGAGCCAACTTGAGTGCGCTTTCATTGGCTTCAGCACCCGAATTGCAGAAAAACACCCGCGTTGCAAAACAATGATCAACGATGGCTTTGGCAGCGAGGATTTGTTGATCGTTAAAGAACAGATTCGACGTGTGCACCAGCTTGGTCAATTGTTCGGCGATGCGCGAGGTAAATGTTGGGTGAGCATGGCCGAGCCCACACACCGCAATGCCAGCCGTCATGTCGATGTAACGCTTGCCAGCGACATCCCACAGCTCAGCACCCTTGCCGTGTGACAGCACAAACGGCGCTTGCCGGTAATTTTTGACCAAGACTTGGTCTGCCAACGCGAGAAGGTCTGCTTGGGTA
>JAYWHS010000396.1:0-4199 GCA_043777635.1 Kofleriaceae bacterium
CGTGAGTCTGCATAGTGACGACATCAACTGCCAATTACGGCTTTGACCAACACCAGGTCTTCAGGAGAACTTATGCTTACCGTCGGACAAACTTTTCCATCGTATTCGCTCACGGCTGTGGTTTCGCAAGAAGCCAATAAACAATTTGTTGAAATTTCCGACCAGGACTACGCTGGTAAATGGAAAGTGATCTTCTTTTGGCCGAAGGATTTCACCTTCGTGTGCCCAACTGAAATCGCCGCCTTCGGCAAACTCACGAAAGACTTTGCTGATCGCGATGCCCAGCTGCTGGGTGCCAGCATCGACAGTGAATTTGTACACTTGGCGTGGCGCGGCACGCACCCAGATCTCAAGGACTTGCCGTTTCCGATGTTGTCGGATATCAAACGCGAGTTGTCGTCGGCGCTTGGTGTACTCGACGCCAAAGCCGGCGTGCCTTTGCGCGCTACGTTCATCGTGGATCCGCAAGGCATCATTCGCTTCGCTTCGGTCAATGATCTTTCGGTCGGCCGCAACCCAGCCGAAGTGATGCGCGTGCTCGATGCGCTGCAAACCGACGAGTTGTGCCCGTGCAATTGGAAACAAGGCGAAAAGACGCTCAACGCAGCGTAAGCGACCGCCGGTTTGGCCATCGTAACTTCAAGGAGCCCGCTATGTCGTCGATCGAACACATCAAAACGTTGCTGCCTGATTTTGCCAAAGATCAGCGCATTAACCTTGGCATTATCGCCCAATCAACAGAGCTAACCCCGGCACAAGCCTGGGGTAGCGCGCTGGCCAGTGCAGCCGCGTCGCGTAATGCTGCCTTGATACAGGCGATAGATGCCGAAGCAACCGCGCATCTGGGCCCTGACGCCAAACAAGCTGCGTTGGCGGCCGCGTCGATTATGGGCATGAACAATGTCTACTATCGTTTCATGCACTTCATGGAAGGCGTCGGCAGCTATGCCACCATGCCCGCGCGTTTGCGTATGCAAGTCATTGGCAAACCTGGGGTTGACCACCTCGACTTTGAGTTGTGGTGCCTTGCGGTGAGTGCGATCAATGGCTGCGAAAGTTGCGTGCGTTCGCATGCGAATGTTGTCAATGAGAAGGGCGGCAGTGCTGGTGCCGTACAAGACGCGGTGCGAATTGCGTCGGTGATTCACGCGACTGCGGTGTCACTTGATACGGCGGCGGCCCTGCGCGCTAGCTCCGCAGTTGGATGAACGCGAAATTTGCGCCCCAAGGATCGCAGGCAAAGCCGGCGCGACCGAATGCAGTGTCGAACGGTTCGCCCATCACCTTGCCGCCCAGCAACTTGATTGTGGCCGATGCTGCGTCAGCATCAGCGACGGCAAAGTACACGTTCCAATACGATGGTACGTCGGGTGGCATGTGGCTCGGCATCGCCATGATGCCGGCGCACATTTGGTCGCCGGCTTTCATGGTGTAATAGTCCATGCCGGGCATCGGCATTTTGCCTACCGGGTTGCCAAGTGCGCTTTGGTAAAACGCAACCGCGCTTGGGATATCTCGGCTCAGCAATTCGTGCCAGGTCATTGCGCCCGGTTCGTTGATGAGTGCCGCGCCGATGTGTTGCTTGGCTTGCCAGATGCCAAACACCGCGCCCGTCGGGTCCGCTGCGATTGCCATGCGGCCCAATGGGCCAACGTCCATGGTCGGCGATATCAACGCGCCACCGCTGGCTATGATCGCCGCGCAGCTGACGTCGGCGTCTTTGGTGTCAAAGAACACCGTCCACGACGGCGGTGGTGACGCCGCATCGCTGCTTGCCATGCTTGGTGCCATGCCGGCGACGGGGACGCCACGAAGCAGGCAGTTGTTGTAGTTGCCAAATTCCGGTCCAGAATCTTGGAAGGTCCACCCAAACAGGGTGCCGTAAAAATGTTTAGCTGCGTCGAGGTCGGGCGCAGAAACGTGACACCACGAAGGTGTTCCCGCGAGATACGAATTGATTTCGGCCATGGTCGTGCGTCCTAAAAAAGTTGCGGCGAATCTAGCCGCCTCGGGGGAGAGAAGGCCATTCGAAATGAACGTTTTATTAGGAGCGACGATGCTGAACCGGCTCGCGATCACGGCCAACTGGCGAATGACTTGACTACGCCATCAGCTTCGCGCCGCCGTTTAGTACGCGAGGTTTGACGTCAGTAACCGCTCGGTATCCTTGATGCTCAGGCCCAACCGCTTGGCGTAATCTTCGATTTGATCTTTGCCGATGCGGCCAACCGAAAAATACTGAGCCGATGGATGGGCAAAGTACAAACCTGACACGGCGGCAGTTGGGTACATGGCGTACGACTCGGTGAGGTGCACGCTGTGGTGCGCAGCGTTATCGAGCAGCTTGAACAGCGTTTCTTTCGGGCTGTGGTCGGGACACGCTGGATAGCCTAAGGCTGGACGGATGCCGCGATATTTCTCTGCCAACTTGTCGGCGATGGACAGGTCTTCAGTGACGCCGTAACCCCAATCGCGGCGGGCTTCGGCGTGCAGATATTCGGCGCCAGCTTCGGCCAAGCGATCGGCCAGGGCTTTGACCAAAATCGCCGAATAATCGTCGTGGTCAGCTTCGTATTTTTTAGCCAGCTCGTCGCAACCGATGCCGGCGGTGACGATGAACATGCCCAAATGGTCTTCGCATTTGGACGATGCCGGAGCAATGAAGTCGGCGAGACACAACGTTTGATCTTTTTCTTCTTGCTGGCGCAGCATCGGCATGCGCGCGACTTGGGCGCTGCGGTCATTGTTGAACAATACGATGTCATCGCCTTGGCTGCCGGCTGCAAAAAATCCGTAGGTGGCGCGAGCTTGCAGCAGTTTACCGTCGATAATCTTGGCCAACATGGCTTGGCCATCGGCGAACAGTTTGCGTGCAGCATCGCCCTTTTTAGGATCTTTGAGGATGGCTGGGTAACGCCCCGACAACTCCCAGGTATGGAAAAATGGCGACCAGTCGATCCATTTTGCCAGCTCAACTAAATCCAACGTCACATTACGCGTGCCGAGAAAAGCCGGCTTCGGCAGTTCGTTGGAGGTGAACTTATGGCCAACAATGCGCGATCGCGCTGCTGCGAGCGACAACAGCGGACGCTCTTGGGCCAAGGCGTGACGCTCTCGAATTTGCGCTTGTTTGGCTTTGTTTTCGCCCGCGTACGCGCGCGCGGTTTCGGATAATAATCTTCCCATCACGCCAACGGCCAGCGACGCATCGCCGACGTGGATCGTCGCACCGGAGTAGCTTGGTGCAATTTTTACGGCGGTGTGTTTCGACGACGTCGTTGCGCCGCCGATCAGTAACGGCGTGGTCATGCCGAGCCGTTCCATTTCTTTGGCAACGTTGATCATTTCGTCGAGGGAAGGCGTGATCAGCCCCGACAGGCCGATGATGTTGGCCTTTTGCTCGATCGCGGTTTCGAGGATTTTTTTGGTTGGCACCATCACGCCAAGATCGACGACGTCGTAACCGTTGCAGCGCAACACTACGGCCACGATGTTTTTGCCGATGTCGTGGACGTCGCCTTTGACGGTGGCGATGACCATCTTGCCTTTGGCTGTCGAAATACCGCTGGCGGCTTTTTCGGCATCCATAAGCGGTTCCAAAATTGCGACGGCCTTTTTCATGACCCGTGCGCTTTTGACCACTTGTGGCAAAAACATTTTGCCATCGCCAAATAGCTGACCGACGACGTTCATGCCGTCCATGAGTGGGCCTTCGATGATGTCCAATGGCTTGGGGTAGACCGAGAGCGCTTCGGCGACATCCACGTCGGTGAAATCAGCGTTGCCGATAATCAGCGCATGGGCCATGCGTTTTGCTAGCGGCTTTTGCCGCCACTGCAAGACGTCTTCTTTTTTGCCGCCAGCGGCTGCGCCATCAAAGCTGGTGGCGAGTACCAACATGCGTTCGGTGGCGTCAGGGCGCTTGTTGAGTACCAGGTCTTCGACGTGCTCGCGCAATTCGGGGTCGAGGTCTTCGTACACCGCGAGTTGCCCAGCGTTGACAATGGCCATGTCGAGGCCGGCTTGAATCGCATGATACAAAAACACGGAGTGAATCGCTTCGCGCACGCGCGGCGAGGTGCGAAATGAAAATGACAGATTGGAAACCCCGCCGGAGATTCTCATCCGAGGGCAAGCCGCTTTGATCAGCCGAGTGGATTCAATGAAGCTCACGGCATAGTTGTCGTGCTCTTCAATGC
>JAYWHS010000397.1:0-4191 GCA_043777635.1 Kofleriaceae bacterium
CGGCCGGGACTCGAAGGCATGGTCTCGTCGATCGCAAACGTCTGTGCACTCAGCCTACGGCGTGCAACCTGCAGCCGATTCACCGATTCAGCCGGACTAGTTTCGTCGACGGTCGCAAGCACCATCTTGGCCAATCCAAAATCTAAAACTTTGACCAGGCCATCGTTGCTGATCATGACATTGGCAGCCTTGATGTCGCGGTGCAAAATGCCGCGCGCATGCGCCGTTGCAAGTGCGTCGGTAATATCCTCCAGCCAACGCAAAGTGCGTTCCAATCCAGCTGGCCCCGCGCCGAGCGTGCGCTCGTTCGCTCCATGGCTGGGCCCCGCGCCGAGCGTTCCGGTACGCAACATTTCAGCAAGCGTCCGGCCTTCGACTAACTCCATCACCAAAATGTCTTCGCCATTGTGCTCGACGATGTCGAACAAGGTGACCACATTGGCGTGGCGGACTGCGGCTGCGGCACGGGCTTCGCGCAGCATGCGGGCCCGCCGCTCGGTGTCGCCCGCAAGATCCGGTGGCAGCACCTTGATTGCAACATAACGATCGAGGCGCTCGTCTTTCGCGCGCCAGACTTCGCCCATTGCTCCGTGGCCCAGCGGTGCGACCAACCGATACGGGCCTAGCAGTGTTCCCGGCTCAGCCACGCGGTGATTGTACGCAGCCAATTCAGCGAGCGCTACGCATCTGGCCGATCACGTTGCGTTGCATTGGGTTGCGTCGCGTTACATGCCAGGCAGCAATTGCAACGACACGATAGCATCGCCGCCGTCGTAGTCGGCCGGAACTTTGAAATGCCATTGCGCCATTTGGCCTTCGATGCAGCTATCCAACTCGTCGGCAAAACCCTTGGCGGAGGCCGAGGCGACCCGACCGGTTGCGGTAAGCGAAAGTTTGAGCGTAACGCGGCCTTGGGCTTCCCCTGCGCCGGCCATGTATGATCGATAACAGCGCACTAAGCCAGTGCGGTAGACATCGTTGATCCGGCCGCCGATATCGATTGGCATGTCGTCACCGCCGGGATTTGGTAACACTTTCGGAATGACCCGACCGCCGGGCATTTCGTTGGCTTTGTTGAGGCTGGTAGTTTGATTGTTATCAGGATTGATCACCGGCTCGTGCCCGGTGCCAGGGCGCAACACACCGTCGTCGCGCGTACCATGGGTGGTGTCTCCAATCGAAACCTGCTTAGTGCGCGCGGCATCGATTTGTTTATTCAAGTCAGCACCAACGGTGCGTTTGGGAAGTTCATGATTGGCATCGGCTCCTGGCCCACCGGTCAGCATATTTGCCATCGCCACCGCTTGTGCCTGCAGCCGCGCAGGATCATCGGGTAACGGCACAGGTTCCGACGATTTCGGCTGCGGTATCGGTTTGCTCGACGGCATGATCGTCGGCGCAGCTTGGGCCGTGCCCGGCAACGTCGTCGTAGGGATCGTTGCTGGCGCAACCGGCGGCTCAGGCTCGCTGATGTCGATGGTCTGCAACGTGAACTGTTCAGCTGCGCCCAAGATCGTCGGTGCGGCTTCAACATCACTCGACAACGCATAACCGGCGATCACCCCGTGAAACAATAGTGATGTCGCCATTACCATCGCAACGCGGCGGTCGAAACGATCGAGCAAGCTAGGCCGCAAGCCATGCGGCAAACGCATCGGCGCAACATCGACCATTGGCAGCAGTTGAAACAACAGTGTCACATCGCCAAGCGTGAGCCGGCCACGGTCACCAAGTTGCAATTGCGCAGTTGATTGGGCCAAATTAGCCGATGCGTAGCGGACTTTGCCTGCCATTGCGGCCAACGTCGGAACCAAGCGGTAGCCAGACGCGGTCCGCTCGAACAGGTTCATGCGCGCGATGCCACAGCCAGGCACCACGATGGTGGCACGCGACGATTCACCAAACGTAATATGCGGTGTACTGAACCGCCGCTCTTCAACCAACTGGCCGCCCATAACGACGCCAATACGAATGACAATGGAAGGATGCCCAAGCTGACGTGAAGTGCCCATGGTGAATACAACGCACCATCAACCGGCGCGATCTATTCAGCCGAACGTCGCGATCACTCAGGGACGAGCTGCAACGCAATCGAGAACGAAGCCGTCGTCGGTCCGTCTTTGTCGGTTGGTACCGCAAAACGCCAACTGCCCATTTGGCCAGAGATGCAATCATCGACTTCGCTGGCAAAACCATTGGCTTTGCCACTGGTGGCGCGACCGGTTTCGTTTACCGTAAATGACAACGTCACTTTACCGCGCGCGGTGGCGTCCTTGAGCAAGTAGTTCTTGTAGCAGCGCTTGAGGCCCGACATGTAAGCGCTTTGAATTTTGCCCAAGACAGCATCAGGCGTCAGCGACGAATCGTCAAACGATTTTTTGTCGCTCACATTGATGCGTCCGCCAGGAACTTTCTCAACGGCTTTGCCATCGCCAACCACCGTGGTGCCGGTTGGACCTCCAACGCCAGTACCTTTGCCAGTACCGGTTCGAGGGTCACCGTTGCCACGCGAACCACGGCCGGTATTGCCACCGGTCGAAACGGTTTTGCCACTTTCTTTTACATCATTTAGTTCTTGGCCAAGCTCGGAACCAGGACGACGCTTGCCCATGTCACCGAGATCATCTTTGCCTTCACCTTCGCCAGTCAACGCGTTGGCAAATGCGGTCGCCTCTTCTTGAATCGCTACTGCGTTGTCAGTGCTGCGACCACCACCATCACCTTTATCGGGTTTTTCGCCTGGCGGCTTTTTGTCACCAGCGGCGGGTTTCTTGTCGGGTTTCGCGATGTCCGTGCCTTTATCGGCTGGCTTGACCGCGTCACCGTCGGTTTTGGTTGGCACCACCGGTACTTCAACATCAACGTTAAACGTTTCAGGCTTAAACGTTAGCGAATAAGCACGGTCGGCAATGCCACCTTCGATTTCAGTGTCAGCGGTCACCGCCCACAACACGACGCCGAAGTGCAGCAGAATCGAAGCGCCCATGATCACCGCGAGCCGTGGCTCAATCCGATCACCGAACGTGCCCCGCACCGAAGCAGGCAGCATCGGCTTAGGTTGTTTTGGAGGTTCCGAAACGAACTGAAACAGCAGCGTCATGTCGCCGAACGAAATCTTGCCGCGGGCCGAATCGGACAGCGGCAAGACCCAATGCTCGCCTGCTTTCGACGCGGTGCTTTTGAGCACGTCCAACGTTTGCACGTTGTTGCCGTCGGATAAACGGCCATCCATATTCTTCAAGAAATGCAACGAGTACTTGTTGTCTTGAATCGCAAACATCGTGAACTCAAGCGGCAGACCTTCGAGTGGCAGCGAGAAGGTGTTCTTCATCGACTGACCGATGGTCACGGCTTTGCGATCGCGGACGATGCGTTCCTCGACGATTTTACCGCCAAGCAAAACACCGATTCGCAACACCCGTGGCCGTGCGTTGCTCGACGAGCTGCTGCTGCCGCCGCCGTTGCTGCGCGTTCCCGGTGACTTCACTGGAGAATTTTGCTTAGCCATTAGAGTGGGGCCTTTTTGACAGAGTTCAGAATGAGCGGCATGAAATCTTGCTTGAGCAATTCCCATTCGTAGTTGATGTTCTTCGCCGTAAGGACGTAGACCACCGACGGACGAGGCACCTTGCCACAGACGGTAATGTCGGTATCGATGATGATAACGCGTTTGCCGTTGATGATTTCAACGTGCGATTTGCCCTGCTTCTTCTCACCGGCTTGCACGTCATCAGACCCACAACCTTCAGCGGCAACCACGGTGCCGCCTGGCGCGAAGCCGACATTTCGCCCGGTAATCCCAAACGAACTCGTCAGCGCGAAGGCGACAACCAAACTTGCAGCAAGGCTAGTTTTGCGTGATTTGTGGGTGGTCATAGGGAGGGTCCTCGTTACTCGGTCGTGTGTACATTCAAAACGTTTTGTTCAGCGCGGCAGTTTACTGATTGGCACGCGCTGCACTCTTGCGGCGCTTTTCTTCGCGCTTGACAGCTTTCGACACGTCTTTCATGCGCTCGTCGTACAACTTGATTTCAGCTCCTGGCAGCGCCTTGTAGGAGTCGAAGTAGGTCTTTGCACTTTGCAAGCGTTGCAGCGTGTCCATCGGTCCGCCCGAGGTCGGGAACGGGTCGGCGTCGAGGTATAACAACGCGATATTGTAATACGCTGGCGCGTAATTCGCGTTGGCCGTAA
>JAYWHS010000398.1:0-4188 GCA_043777635.1 Kofleriaceae bacterium
GCGGCGGTTGCGGTTGCGGCAACTGCGCCGACCGGCGACGCCGCGGCGTCATTGGGCATGGGGCATTGGATGGTCATGCCGAGTGCTGCTGTGAGTTGGCGTCATAATCGATGGACCAGTACCGCAATGCTCGGCGGTGGCAAAGCTCTTGGCGATCGCAGTGGCGCTCACCATCATCAGGGCACGACCGGCTTTCCGATGGTCAATCCAATGAATCAGTTCGAAGCCAACGGGATGGTTCGCCTCGCTGTTGCTGTTACTTCGCAGCTTGCGCCTGAGGCCTCGGCCAGCGTGGCCTTGCCCCTCGACGACACCGGCGTGGCGCGTGCGATTACTGGGTTTGGCGCGACCTATTCACAAGGGCCATGGTGGTTGCGGCCGGCGTTGCAACTCGGCGTTCTGGGGACACCTTTTACCGCTCGCATCACGTTTGATGTGGGCTACTCACTCTAGGAGTTATTTTATGATTCGATCGTTACTCTGTATAAGTTTGATCAGCGTCGCAGCGTTTGGTTGTAGCAGCGACGCTAACAGTGGCGTTGATGCCGCGCTCATTGATGCGGCAAAAGTGGATGCCGCACCGACGCGCATAATTGCCGAGACTAAAACGTTAGCGGCGCAAGGCTCGCTCGAAGGTACATTTACAGCGAAAAAGACTGACCGCATCGTGGTCACCCTGACCAGTACCGGGCCGATTGATTGGAATATTCATGGCCACGCCAATGGCTCCACGCAAATCGTCAAAGGTGAGCGCGACGTGGCAAGCGTGAGTTATCAATTTACGCCGCCGGCCGATGGCGAATGGTTTGTGATTATGGCGAATAAAGGTGCAACTTCCGTCGAGGTGCAAGTGCGGTTTGACGTGTTCGGCTCGGCAACGCTGGTATGGGAATAAGCCAAGAAGTAAGGAGCTAGCTATGAAAAAAATTATGATGGCATCAATGGTAGTGGCGTTGCTTGGCAGCGCTGCATGTGGCGAGCACAGTCACGCGGTCGAGGGCAAATTCACAGGTGCGGTATGTCCGAGCAATTCGACCCTGACCTACGCCACCTTCGGTAAAACGTTTCTCGATACCTACTGCGTCGAATGTCACGACGCTAACAAGACCGGCGCTGCACGTAAAGGTGCCCCGGAGTTCCACGATTTCGATACGCTGGTGGGGCTAAAACAAGTCGCCGATCACGCCGATGAGTATGCCGGCTCGGGGCCCGCTGCAACCAACCTCCTCATGCCCGAGGACGGCACGGGGCCGATTCCCACCCTCACTGAACGCGTGCAGTTCAGCGAATGGATCGCCTGCGGCGTGAAGTAGCCGCATTCAGAATACACCGCGTGCGCCCAGCGACGGAATCGGCACAAATTCGGTGGTTGCTTCGCGCTCGGTGTAGTCGCGATTGTAGTTGTATTGCACGACGCGCGCGTTGCGATACACGTTGGCGACGTCGACAAACGCGGTGAGCGCCCAAGCTTTGAACGTCCAAGTGCGTTCAGCGCGGAGGTCGAGCTGATGATTGAGGTCGAGGCGCGCGCCGTTGACTCGGCCGAAACTTGGAATGTAGCGATCGGCGCTCGCATCAAAGCTGGCCCCGGTCACATCGGTGAACGGCGTGCCACTGAGCAAACTCATGCGGCCGCTAAACTTCCACGATCGCCAGTTGCGGCTCACCACTGCGCTGGCGTTGTGGGTTTGGTCAAAGTCAGATAAGCGCATCTGCGAATCAGCGGTGTCGCGCCGCTCGGAGCGCGATAGTGAATACGCGATCCAGCCGTACCAGTCGCCTTTGTTGTAACGCGCCAACAGCTCCAGCCCATAACTGCGGCCCGAACCCAACGAAAAATATGGCAGTCCATCGACGCTGGTTTGGCCACGTAGGGTCGAGGTCAAGTCGCTGCGCCGTGAGTAAAATCCCGAAACAGCGACGGTCGCACCTTCGACCACCGGGGTTTCAACGCCCAAGACATACTGCGCAGCAATTTCCGGCACCAAATTGGTTGCGGCACCTTGGGCATTTGCGTCGGGGCCACGGGCGTAACGCCCCATCGCACCTTTCACCGAACCCCAGCTAAACTTTTGTTCTAGCTGGAGTCGTGGCAACAGTACACCGGCTTGTTGCCGGCTAAAATATTCGGCGCGCACGCTCGGGGTGATACGCAACGTTTTATTCAAATCGAGATCAACTGCGACATACGCAGCGAGGTAGCGTCGGTTAAATTGGTTTTGATACAGCAACAACGGTTGCTCGGCTGGCTTGATCGGTGGTTCACCTTCGGCTCGTGGCACCGGTGCGAGCACGTCAACTTTGTAGTTTTCCGTGGTCGCCTCCACCCCGGCGCGAAACTGCCCGGTCTTCCAAGGTATGCGCACATCGTCACGAAACGTAACCGGCACTAAGTCAACATCAACCTTATTGGTTGCGCCAATGGCAATGCGCAGTCGGTCGGCGCCCACCGACAACACCGCTCGATTGCGCAGTTTTTTGCCCTCGTGATACCAGGTGGTCAACAATCGGCCAAACGTCGTGCTGTTGCCAAAACTACCGAAGCTGCCGTCGCTTGGCTTGCTATTGACCAACGCAATTTCATCGAAGCTGCCGATACCCAACACGGCAATGCGGTCTTGTGAAGTTGGCCGATAATCGACGCGCAGTTGGCCATCGTAATAGGTTGGATACGTGGTGAAATTGACGTCGGCATCCGAAGGCAAAATCAACGGCAGCAGCGCATCGACAGTAGATCGGCGAAAGCCGCCGGATACACCCCATTTGCCGGCGCGATCGAGTTTGGTCGAAAATAACCCGCCGACCTCAAGAAACGAAACCGTGGACTCGGCAAAATTAGGTTGCAGTAATGACGAGGCGGTAGTTAATGACACCACGCCGCTGGTGGCGCGGCCTTCTTCAGCACCAAAGCCACCGGGCGAAAACTCAATGGCTTCGATGAAGCGAGTTGGGATGATCGTGGTGTTATTGAAGACGTGATAGATGCGCGGGATCGTAATCCCTTCGATCATGAATTTTGAATCGTCGGGTGAACCGCCGCGCAAAATAAGTCCTTGCGCGCCCGGCGCAGGGCTGGTTGACACGCTTGGCAAGCCGCGAATCGCTGCTAACGCATCGCGTTCGCCGCCGGGCACGCGAACCAATTCTTGGGTCGTCAGGTTTTGGGTGCCCAGCGCCACGGGCTTGGGTGCGCGTCCGACTAATTCAATTACTTCACCGAGCGCGCCGGTTTTGTACATGATCAGCGACAGCGGTTCTTCGCTACCGATCACAACCTCTTGGGTTGCGGGCTCGTAGCCGGGCGCAGTAAACGTCACGGTGACGTTATCACCTGGCACATCGGCAAATCGGAATCCGCCATCGTCGCCGCTCTGCGTTGGGCTGACTGCGCCTGGCCCGGCAATGGTGGCGCCAACCACGGGCGCAAGTGTTTCACCGTCGAGCACGTACCCCGCAACGGGCGCAGCGTCAGCGCTCTCGACTGCCGCGCAAATCCCAAGCACCGATGCCAGCACACGACCCTTTGAAATCATCATTTTTGGACGATACACAACGGTGTTTGGTTTCGTCGCATCGGCACATATTTCAACAATTGTGGCCGTACCAGCCCTCGGCGCTACGAGGCGTGGTGCCGAACCCACGCCGTGTAACTGTCCATCCACGACTGTAGAAAAGTCTTGCTGTCGGTGCCGATGTCGCCGTTGTCATCAAACAGCCCAGGCTTGTCCTGAATAAAAGCTTCGGGTTGGTTGAGGGTGGGCACATCAAGATAGGCCAGAATATTGCGCAAGTGTTGCTGCGCCATCGCGGTGCCAATCGCACCCATCGACACGCCGATTATCCCAGCCGGTTTATGAGTCCAGGCACTTTCGCCATACGGCCGAGATGCGTGATCGATCGCATTTTTGAGCACGCCAGGAATGGAGCGATTGTATTCTGGCGTTACGAACAGCAGCCCGTGCGAACCTTTGATTTCGCGTTTGAGCCGCGCGACTTCCGCACATTGTTTGTTGTCATGATCTTGATTGTATAAAGGTAGGTCGTCGAACTTTAGCTGGGTGCAGGTGAAGTCCGTGGGAGACAATTTGCACAGCCCATTCGCAAGTTTGCGATTCGCAGAGTCGGCACGAAAGCTGCCAACCAGTACGGCGATTTTGTATTGGGTCATTTTAGGTCCTTGGTTTGAAG
>JAYWHS010000399.1:0-15030 GCA_043777635.1 Kofleriaceae bacterium
GCTGCCGCACGAGATCCGGGGGGCTATCCACGCGGCGATGTTAAACCGGCCTCGCCACCGCCGGCTGTGACCGATGCGAGGCCACCGCCGACGATTAAATTCAACGTCGACAACAGCAATTGTCGGGTCGCCGTGTCGGTGTGGCTAGATGGTCGACCGGTTGGAGTTGTAGGTAGTAAATCGTTAGCGACATTCAACGCCCCGACAGGGCAGCATACGCTTTGTCTGTTGACTCCGTCGTCGCCGCCGTGTGGCGATCGAGGCACGGTTCGGCAGTTATATTTACATGAGGGTTCGTCGGTTTCTATGCGTTGCCCAGTGTAGACTACGACTATGACCAACCATGCGGCTCTAGCATTTGCGTCGCCGCGGTTGTTGCCCAACGTGGACAAACTGGTCGGGCGTGTCGTGGTTATCGATATCGCTTTTGCCGCCACGGTTGGTACCTCGGTTTCCTATGAGCAAACCACGCTGCCGTTCATTACCGGGTTGGGTGATCGGCTGGCGGCCTGGGTCGATCATCATGACCACGACCGCCATGTTGACTGGCGCAACGATGAACGATTTTTACTCTGTACCAAAGCGCAGCATGGCGGTTGTCCCGAGATGGTTACGCCCGAGTTGGTTCGGCGGGTAGGGCCGGTCGATACGGTTTGCGTGCATGTGGATCTCGATGGCCTGTATTCTGCGGCCAAGTGGATTCTGGACGGGCGCGAACCTTATCGGGGTGCCGATGCCGATGCCCGCGCGGTCGACACTCGAATCGGCGAGCCGGGCCCAGTTGCAACCCGAATTGATCATGCGATCCGCGCACGATTTCGCGATGATCAGTTGCGTCGGTCCGTAGTTTGGTACTTGGTCGGCGGCCTACAGGCCGGCACTCACGCCGACGTCATTGCCAGCGCTGCTGCTGAGTTCGCACAGCGTTCCGCCGGCACCGAGTTGTTGGCGTCCCGTTTTACCTTGCGTGGCCGCACCGCGATCGTCGATGCCAACTTGCACAACGGCCCTTTTGACAAAACTGATCTGCTGCTTGCCGGCCAAAAACGCGCACCGGTTGCCATCGTTCGTGATTCCGGCATGCTCACTATCGCGGCAGCGTTTCATTCAGGCTGGGATTTTGTAAAGCTGTTTGAGCTCGGCGGTGGCATGCCGACGCGGGTCACGATTCCTGAGTCGTCCTTGACCACGGTGCTGCGAAAAATCGAGGAAGCCGAAATGCCTATTGCTCGGGCCAGTGCGGCTCCAAGCCCGGGCGACGATGGGTAGTCAACGGCGCGACGGGATGGTACAAGCCATGCATGTTAGCTGCCGATAGCGCGACCGATGCGCTCCTTGCTGCGTACCTCACCGCAGGTTCGATGCAACACATCGGCAGTTACGAATTGCCGTCGGTCGATCTCATCGCGCAATTCACAGAACAGTGTCGAGCGTTATTATTTCCCGGCTATGCAGGGCCAGGCTTAGGCCGCATTTCCAACGCCGAGTTGCGCCATTGCATCGCTGAACGGGTCGCAACCCTGCGCGCACTTTTGCGCAATCAAGCATATCGAGCGTTGCATCATCAGCGTCAGCAGCGACTCGGTACCAACGAACTCGAATGTATTGATTGTGCGATGCAAGCCGAGGTCGTTGCCGATGAATTTATTCAATCGTTAGCCCCCATTCGAGCGATGGTTCATCGCGATGTGCAAGCAGCGTTCGAAAGTGATCCGGCCGCGCGTGGCATTGATGAGGTGCTGTTTTGTTATCCGGGTTCGTACGCCATTACGGTGTATCGGCTGGCGCACCGCTTGCTTGAACTCGGAGTGCCATTGTTGCCACGGGTAATGGCTGAACAAGCGCATCAGCGTACCGGTATTGATATTCATCCGGGCGCGACAATCGGTACGCCGTTTTTTATCGACCACGGCACTGGCGTGGTGATCGGTGAAACCAGTGTGATTGGTGAACGCGTTCGGCTTTATCAAGGTGTTACGCTCGGCGCGTTGTCAGTGCCGGTGGGTGCAGCGCGGCCAACGCCGGGTTCAAAACGTCATCCAACGATCGAAAACGATGTGGTGATCTATGCCAACGCAACCATACTCGGGGGCGACACCGTGATTGGCGCGGGTGCGCTCATCGGCGGTAACGCATGGGTGACTGCGTCCGTGTTGCCGGGTGCCAAGGTGGCCGGCGCAGTAAACCGCGGTCGTTAGCCAATTCGTCATGGGATCTGTCACCCGAGGTAGTTGGTTACGAGCTGGCGTGGTAGCATTTTCAGACACATGAGCGACGATCCGCAGCCGCAGCGCCAGCGCACAGTTACCCGACTGCGCGCCGAAGTGCCGCCTGGCATGGGGCTGACCGCTGAAGAAGGTCGCCAGCAAATTGGTCGCTACGAGATCATCAAGACGTTGGGCAAAGGCGCGATGGGCGTAGTGTACAAGGCCCGCGATCCATTGCTTGACCGTATCGTCGCCGTCAAAACTATTAGTTCGCCCCAAGGCGCAGGTCGGCGGGTTCGCGCAGCTTTTATTGAACGGTTTCAACGCGAAGCCAAGGCCGCTGCTAAAATGCAGCACCCTGCAATCGTGACGATTTTTGATGTCGGCGTCGACGAAGAATCAGGCGCTCCGTACATGGTGCTTGAGTACTTGCCGGGCGAGAGCATGGCGGATCGCCTCGACAAGGTACGCTTTCCGTTGTTCCGCGCGGTCAATGCCGCGATGGAACTTGCTTCGGCATTGTCGTTTGCTCACAAACAGCGCATCGTGCATCGCGATGTGAAGCCAGCCAACGTACTCCACGCTGGCGAAAATCGTTGGAAGTTGGCGGACTTTGGAATTGCCCGCATGCCGGACTCGGACTTGACCCAAGTAGGCATTTTCATGGGCACGCCGGGCTATTCACCACCTGAAGCTATCCGCGAAGGTCGTTACACTGCGCAAGCGGATGTGTTTGCGTGGGGAGCGGTGCTCTACGAATTGGTGTCGGGCCGGATTCCCTACGAAGGGCCAGACACCAAAACCACGAACAGTTACGTCATCGCCGGTGCTGCGTTGCCACCCTCCAAACATGACGCTTCGATTCCTGATCCGATTGTCAAAGTGATCATGACTGCGCTCGAAGGTAGTGCCGAGCGACGCTATAAAGACGGTGGCGAAGTGGAGAATGCCTTGCGCGAGGCATGGGATCGCTGCTTAACAAATGCACTGGTTCATCCGTCGATTTTGGCGATGGACGAAATCGCCCATGACAAAGTGCCGGCGCTCATGCATGCGGCGCGCGGGCCAGCCAGAAAAACTCCAGCCCCAGGCTCGCTGAGTTCGCCGGTGGTTAAGGCTAGTAGCGCTGCGAACCCAGAATTTACTCAACAAGAAACGCTAGACATCGCGAGTGCACGTGATGGCCGTTTCGATGACGAACAAACCACCATCATCAAGCGCGACGATCTGCGCGCGTCGGCACCCAAGCCGATGGCGGCTGGGCCACGCACGGTGCAGCTTTCCGGCGGAGCGCCGCCAGCACCGCCGCCGGGACCAGTGGCAGGTCGTGAGTCGCGCCCAGCCCTGACGCATCAAAGCACTACAGGTTCCGGCCCGTTGAATCTGCCGGGTCCACCGGCACCACGGCCTTCGGCGGCGGTGCTAGAGCCGGCACGCGTCGCCACGCGCACCGTTGCGAAGGGGCAGGGTAACGCAGCGGCGGCGATTTCCAAGACCAGTTCGGCAACACCAACATCCTCGGCTCCGCGTGGCATGCCGACATCAATGGTGGTGCTGCTATTGATTTTGGTCGCCGTGAGCACCGTTGCGATCTTGCATTTTGTTGGCGTGGTGCGGCTCACTTCGTTGCTATGAGCGCTTGGCAACTGGGCCTGTTGGTAGCTGCAGCATTTTCGGCTGGGACCCTCGACGCTATAGCGGGCGGCGGCGGGTTGATTTCGCTGCCGGCACTGCTTGCGGTTGGGCTACCACCCCACGTTGCGCTCGGCACCAACAAGGGCCAGAGTATGTGGGGCACGGCGGCTGCGCTGTACACGTTTTGGCGCGCCGGGCGCATCGCGCCAACGTTCTTTGGCCTACTATTTCCGCTCGCAATAGTCGGTTCGTGTTTGGGCACGTCGCTAGTTTTGCTGCTATCGCCTGAGACGCTCCGGCCGGTAGTGGTTGTGATGCTCGCGGTCGCTGCGATTGCGGTGTGGACGCGCGCGCCATTGGGCGACGGTGACGATGCACCACCGCCGCCGCTGCGCGCCAAGGTTGTGGTTGTGGCGACCCTGTTGGCAGTGTACGACGGTTTTTTCGGCCCGGGCACCGGCACGTTTCTCATCGTTGCACTGGCCTTGTTGGGACACTTTAGCCTGCCAGCTGCCTCGGCTAACGCCAAGGTCGTGAATCTCGCGTCAAACCTGGCAGCGGTGGCTATTTTTGCGTATCACGGCGATATTCGCTGGGCCATCGCGCTACCAATGGCCGGGGCTCAAATCCTGGGTGGCCGCCTGGGTGCCAAGATTGCGATGCGTGGCGGTGCGCGCATCGTCCGCGGGGGGGTTATTGCAGTTGCCACCGCATTAATGGTGAAAGTTGGCTACCAAGCATTCTGCGCGCTGTAGGTGCATTGACGGTTGACCATCGGGCACTGACCGCATACCGTCTGCGCATGAACTTCGAGAACTTCTCGTCACTACCGCCGGCACAAGAACAACAGTTTGTCATTTACGAGCAGCGCAGCGCTGAGTCGCAGCAAAAAGCTACGATGCTAGCGATTGTGGCTGGGGCGATTACGCTGGTGATTTCGTTAGCCGTGTATTTTGGAATGGCGCCGAGTGGCGAACACAAGACCGACAAGCCAGCCGTCGAAGGCTCGACACTCGCGAAGCCGACCAAATAGTCGCTTGCTGCGTTTACTTGGTTCTGCGTCGATGAATTCGTGCGTTGCATGTAGCCACGTTGCTTTCATTGAAACGGTGGCGATAGCGGTGTTCGTAGGCGGGTGCAGTGCTAAGCCTGTGCCTGTCGCGCCGACGGTAGCACTGGATTCGGCGCTGCTCATTGCCACCGAACGAGGTGGCAATGGGCCACGGCTGGTCGCGATAGATGCCAGCGGAGACCGGCAATTCGATGCGATTTCTCCAGCGGCGGGCAGTGTTCGAGATAGCAATCCGGCAATTTCGCCGGATGGCGACTGGATCGTATTTGCGTCGAGCCGAGGCCGCGATATCAGCACCACCAGCTTGTGGTTGGCGCGGCTAGGCTTTGAATCAGGTGCAGTCCCCCTCACCCACGGTGAATGGATCGATACGCATCCATGTTGGGCTGCCGATAGCCGCAGTGTGGTGTTTGCCTCGACCCGTAGTGGCAATTTTGATTTATGGCGGGTCAGCTTGGCGTTGAACCAGGACACGCTCGAACCGGCCGGGGTGACTCAACTGACCTACGCGTCAACTCATGAGGTAAGCCCGTCGATTGCGCGCGATGGGCGCATCGTATTTGCGGTCGTTGCACCTGCCGACCAACCGCCGTCGAGTCATCTAGCGATGCTAACCCCACCCACCATGCAGCAAGTGGATATCTCGCCGGGGCCAGGCGATAGCAGCCCTGGGTTTTCTCCAGACGGCACGTCGATTGCTTTTGCCGCGCCACAGCGGCGGAGCCGCATGGTCGATGGTAAAAGGATTGAATCGGTCGACGGTGATATTTGGGCAATGCCCGCTAGCGGTGGGGCGAGATCTACGTTGATGGACAGCGCTGGAACGGATGAAGGTGGCCCGGTTTGGTCGTCCGATGGCCGGACGCTGTTTGCGACGTCGTTGTTGCGTGGTGCCAACGGCCGGGTGTTGTTCTCGGCCATTGTTTTTGGTGATGGTATTGCCGCCCACCCGGTGCGGATGTTGATCGATCGCGCTGGCGCGGTCGAACGCCTGGGCCCGACGCTGCGTCCAGGCCGACCCAGCCGACAAGAGTTGCTGCAGTTGCGGACTGCGCCGGAATATCGTGCAAGGCTAACCGAAATCATCCGGCTTGCTATCGAACGCAATGGCATCACGCCGCAACCGGAGCGTCCAGCACCCTAGAGGATCCGCCCTGCACAATGCACGGAATAGCGCTTCGAGCCCTGCGGTCAAAGGCCACCACGTATGATACTTTGCCGTCGTGGATCGCCAGCCGCCCCGCGCATCTAGTGACGAAATCGACCTTTACGTTCGAACCTACTACTCGCTATTGCGTTCAAGTGGGCAGGTGCGAGTGCGTGCGTTTGAAGAAGCGCATCTCTATTCGCGTTCGTCGTTGCATTTAGGCGCCGAAAATCCGGAACCTGATGTCGCAGCGTTTGCGTACAGCGCAGCGCGTCTACCTGACTGCATGCCGGCGGTTCGGCGGGTGATTTTGGGTCAAAGCCCAACCCAATTTGCACAAGCTGGCTTTCCGATTACAACATGGCAGATTGTGCGTACCCGTGGTCGGCGTCGGCCGCTACGGTGGGATGGCAAAGATACGCTGGCAGTGTTTATTGCATCGGGATCAGACATTGATGACCTCATTCCGATTTTGACCAGCTATCAGATCGAATGGAACAAGTTGCGCGAGTTGCTGCGCAGCGCCAACGTCGGCGCCGGCCCAGCATTGCCTGATGATGCGACGCTGGCGAATCAGCTCGGCATGGATCTCGACGGATTCGGCACACTGCAAGCGGCATTGGGGCCGCAATGGCGTGACGTGGTGTCCGAAATGGTTGCTCACGATTGTGATGTTTCGGTCCGGTTACTCGATGGCTCTTTTCGTGAGTATCAACGCACGTCGCAGCGCTGGTGGAATGCCATCGCGCCGTCGGTGCCAACCGGGCGACCCATCTATTTTGTGTCATCGAATAGTCACTCCATGGCGAATTTACTGGGTGGATATTCGCGGCATTATCGGGATGACATTGTGGCGTATTTGCGGCGCAAAAACCCCGAAGGGTTAGCAGCGCGTCTCGATGAAGCATTGGCTGCCGGCGACGAAGCCACCGTTGCTAACATTATGTATTTTAGTCTGCGTGCATTCATCCATGAGCCGGGTGAAACCGAAAAGCGGCTGGAGCAGGTGCAAGCCGCTGATGCGGCGGCAGGCATTCGGTCTATTTTGTCGCCGGGCCGGATCGATGTCGACGCCCAAGTTATCGAATTAGCGAAACTTGATCCGGCGAATATGGACGAACGTGTGTTAGTGCCAGGCTTTGAAAAACTGCGGCAGTCGAATGCGTTGATTCTGAATATCGATTACCCGCTGGGCATGGCGGCGTACCATCACCTTGCGGCGATTGGGCTTGGCGTAGATGAGCTGCGTGGCATCTACGTGATGGGCAAAGCGGCAACGCTCAACGGCCGCGTCGGCGACGTCATGATTTCGAAGGTAATTCACGACGAACATTCGGCGAACACCTATTTCTTTCGCAACGCGTTGGTTGCGGCTGATGTGCAGCCTTATATGCGTCACGGCACGGTTTTAGATAATCAAAAGGCGCTCACCGTCCGTAGTGCGTTTTTGCAAAACCGCGAATACATGGATGTGTTCTACCGCGAGGGATACACCGTCATGGAGATGGAAGGCGGGCCGTACTTATCGGCGATTTATGAAATCGCGGAGCCCAAACGTCATCCCAAAGACGAACTGGTGATGCTCAGCGAGATCAATCAATTTGAACTTGGGGTTATTCACTATGCATCGGATACGCCTTATTCGCGTCGCCAAAGTCTGTTGTCGAAGAGTTTGTCGTTCTTCGGTGTTGAGAGTACGTACGGTTGTGCGATTGCGATTGCCCGCCGGATCTTCGCACGCGAGATTGCCCTGGCCAACGGAGGCCGTTCCGCGTGATCTACGACTACGTCGTGATTGGCGCAGGCGTGTCGGGCTTGGCATTTGCTAATCAAGTGCGCGCGATGCAACCGGCAGCAACGGTGTTGGTACTTGAAGGCGAAGCCGAGGCCGGAGGCTATTGCCGTACCGTGGTGCAAGATGGTTTTGTTTGGGATTATTCAGGGCACTTTTTTCATTTTAAGAACCCTGACATCGAAGCGTGGCTACGGGCGCGCATGCCCGGCCAAGACGTCCGTGTTGTCAGCAAACAAAGCAAGATTCGCTACGGTAGCGCGGATATTGAGTTTCCGTTTCAACGCAATATTCATCAATTGCCACATGCCGAATTTATCGAGTGTTTGGTCGACTTGTATGACGCCTGCAATCATAGTGCGGGCGCACCGCCAACCTCGTTTCTCGCGATGTTGCACGCGCGTTTTGGCCGAGCGATCACCGCCAAGTTCTTGGCACCCTACAACGAAAAATTGTATGCGTGCGACTTAAACACGTTAGACCCTGATGCCATGGGCCGGTTTTTTCCGCAGGCCAGTTTTGCCGACGTCATGAACAATCTTCGTGACGCCAGTCAGAACGATCGTGGTTACAATGCTCAGTTTTCGTATCCGATTGGCGGAGCGATTCAGTACATTCACGCGTTGCTCCATGATTTGCCAGCCGGCACCGTCGCGCTTAACGAGCGCGTGACCAGTGTGCAGCTTGCGGCGCACACTGTGTCCACCAGCCACCGTACCGTAGGCTATCGACATTTAGTGAGTTCCGCGCCGATGCCGGTGCTCGCCGCGATGGCGGGGCAGGCGGTTGAGCCCGCAGTATTCACGGCCAATCAAGTGATGGTGTTTAACTTGGGCTTTGATCGCAAAGGTCATCGCGACATTCATTGGATGTACTTTCCTGAGCCGCAGTTCTGTTTTTATCGGGTTGGCTGGTACGACAATATTCTCGATGCGGATCGCATGAGCCTGTACGTTGAACTTGGCACCCCGGCTGGATCGGCAATGGATGTCGAAGCAGCGCGTCACGACGTGCTGCGAGATCTAGCGCTTGCTGGCATCGTGACCGATCAGCAGCTGGTGGCCTGGCACTCGGTGACGATGAATCCGGCGTATTGTCATATTTCACAACAATCGATAGCGGCGGTGGCTCAGCTACGCACGGTCTTAGGTTTGCACGATGTGCATTCGATCGGCCGTTACGGCGGCTGGACGTATTGTTCGATTGAAGACAATATTGTCGAAGCGCGTGGTTTGGCCAATGCGTTGCGATGAACCTGACTGTCTTTCGACGGCAGGCTAGGGCATAGTGCCGGGGTGACGCCACCAGCCGCGATTCCTGCCTCGTCATTCGCACACCCTTTGCGCGGCGCACGGATCGTTGTCGCCGTCGCAGGCGGGATTGCTGCCTACAAAGCTGCGGAATTGGTTCGGTTACTCGACAAAGCCGGTGCCGTCGTAAGCGTAGTTATGACGGCCAGGGCGCAACGGTTCATCGGTGCGCTAACGTTTCAAGCGCTCACCGGCCGACCGGTGTTCACGGACATGTTCAATTTGAGTGAAGAGGCCAGCATTGGCCATATCAAAGCAGCCGATGAAGCTGATTTGGTGATTGTCGCGCCGGCATCGGCCAATGTCATCGCGCGTATGGCAGCAGGCATGGCCGATGACCCTGTGACTGCGATTGTGTTGGCCACCAAAGCGCCGGTGTTGTTGGCACCGTCGATGAATGTCAATATGTGGAATCATCCGATCACCGTCGATAATCTGCGCCGCTTGCGCGATGTCGCCGGCTATCAGGTGGTTGCGCCCGGGGTCGGTTATTTGGCGTGCAGATGGGTCGGGGCAGGACGGTTAGCTGAACCGGCGGATATCGTTGAAGCGGCGGCACAAGTACGCACAGTGCAAGACCTAGTTGGTAAACGCGTAGTGGTCACCGCCGGCCCAACCCATGAAGCGCTAGATCCAGCGCGCTATTTGGCCAATCGTTCTTCAGGCAAAATGGGTATCGCGGTGGCGCATGCTGCACACCGGCGTGGCGCTGCGGTTACCTTAGTGCTGGGGCCCACCGCGCAAACCGTACCGCCTGGAATTACTGTGATTGAAGTCGAGACCGCGCTGCAAATGCAAGCCGCAGTTCACCACCATGCACACGCTTGTGATGTCGTCGTGATGTCGGCGGCGGTCGCTGACTTTCGCGCTGCTGAAATTGCGACGCAAAAAATAAAGCGAGCGACGCTGGGTGCAGCACCGACCTTGCCGCTGCGCGCAAATCCCGACATTCTCGCCGAACTGGGCCAAGACCGCCGTAACCGCAACGCTACCCGTCCTTTGTTGGTTGGCTTTGCAGCCGAAACCCAAGACGTGTTGGCCAACGCCCGAGCGAAACTGGCGCGCAAGCAGATCGATGTAATCGTCGCCAACGATGTGGCTCAGGCCGATGCGGGGTTCGGCGTTGATACCAACCGCGTGATTGTGATCGACGCGCACCACGTTGTTCATGTCCCGTTCGGCAGTAAAACCGAAGTTGCGCATCATCTTTGGGATGCGTTGCTGCCGCGGCTGCGCCTCGTAGAGGTCGCGGCCACGCCCGCACAAGCCGTGAAGTTTACGCCCGCCTCAGCGCGGCGTACTGCGCCGGCTAAACCTCGCAAGCCTGGGGCCGTCAAACGCAAAGCAAGGCCAACCCGATGAGCGGCGCAGGGCCCGAACTTGTTGATTTGGTACGGCAACTTCGCGTCGCAATTGCTCGACATGCGCGCGGCGGCGGGTGGGCAGCCTCGGCGGCCGCAACTGCATGCGATGCGGTGAGCGCAGCGGCAAACTTCACGGTCGATCGGGAACTTGAATCTGGCGATAGTGTAGGTGCCATCGCAGCCGTCCGCGCCGAACTCGGAGATTGTCAACGTTGCGGGTTGTGCGCAACGCGGACCAATATTGTTTTTGGATCGGGCGCAGCGCGCACCGCTTTGATGTTTGTAGGTGGTGCACCTGGCATGGATGACGACCAGCACGCCGCGCCTTTCACCGGCAAAGCCGGCGAGTTGCTCGATAAGATGATCGTTGCGATGGGGTGGCGGCGCGATCAAGTGTACGTCGGCAATGTCATCGGTTGTCGACCGCCTGAAGATCGATCGCCGCAGTTGGCTGAAATAACAACATGCCAGCGCTTTCTGTTGGCGCAGATCGGCGTAGTTGCGCCACGCATCATTGTGGCGCTTGGTCAAGTTGCCGCCGACGCGCTACTTGCAGACGAACATCCCATGAGTACCCAACGTGGTCGTTTTCACGACCGCACGGTGGCAGGTCACGCAGTTCGGATCATGCCGACGTTTCATCCAGTTGAGCTGCTGCAAACACCAGAACATAAACGCGAAGCCTGGGCTGATTTACAGCTGGTCATGGCAGAGTTAACCGTGCTTGGTGTGCGACCCGGGGCCCACTAGTGCCCGGCAGCTTTAGCATTGCCGACGAATTTCGTGCCAGCAAGAGTGCACAGCGCGGCGCTGCGTTGCGCCTGCGCTTGCGTCGCGCCGTCGCACTGGTGCAAGGGCAATGGCACGGAGACGCTCCGTCATGGGACGATTGGCGGGCTCGCATCGTTGCACTTGATGCTGCCGTACCACCTTCGTTTGTTGCTGCCATGCGCATCGCACACGGCGCAAGCGATAGCCACAAGGCTGTTAGCTCGACGGATGACGCCACCATGGCGCAACGCGCGTTGTGGCTCGCGCCGCGCTTGCCGATGACCGCCGCGAATGTTGCAACAGTGTGGCTGGCGCTGGCACTGCGGTACGAAATACCAGAAGCACTGGCAAGCGCGGTCTCCTTCCGATTCGATGCACTCCACGGCCAATGCAGCGTTGTTGTCCCCGGATGTGTGGTTGCAGTATCGGTGCGCAGTGGCTCAAGTGCTGCCGCATGGCATGAATGTCTCCACGAACTCGGCCACGCAGTGGTCGCGTTATGCTGCACTCACGATGTGCCGCGTGCCGTCGATGAAGCCGCAGCGGACATTATTGCCGCACAACTTGTGCGCTTTGCGTCGACCCAAGGCCCCGGACCGCTCGATTGTTTTGCTGACCTCGTTCAAGTTGCTTCGTACATGCGCCAGCATCGCAATGATATTGCGCAACGGCTCGCTGCCGCCGAAGCTAGTGGACATCCCATCGCAACCGCTGCGCCACCATGGGCGCTGTGGCATGACCCGGGTGCTCAAGCTGCTTATGTCGCGGCCAGTCAGCTGGCTACGCCGTTGCTGACCGGTGGGTTCGCAGATCGAGCGGCGCTCTGCGCATTTGTTGAACATGGCGCGCGGGCCGTCGACGCGCGGCTCGCTGGCTTGCCAGGTGGCGCATGGTAGCCGGTCGTTGGTTGATTGCGTTACTCGCCAGCGCTGCGTTTGGATCGGCTAGTTGTGCAGCTCGGCGCACCGGTCATGTTGACGATCCGCGCGGTGCATTGCTGGTTGAACTTGCATCAAATCCGGGTGATAGCGCCGTGCATTTGCGGTTGGCTCGGTTTGAAGTGACGGTGAAGCGGCGGGCGGCTGCACTGCGCCATTTTGCATTGGTAGAATCTAGCGGCGGGTTATTCGGCAGCAAATGGACCGCTGCTGATCGACGCGCCTATGCAACGTTATTGCGCGAACGTGGACTGCTGCGCCTCCGTCGCGGCCAAGCTAGTGCAGCCCAGGATTTTACCCACGCGGCTCGGCTGGGTGTGACGGTGAGTGCGCTTGAGCGAAGCACTGCTGCGATTATTCAAGCTACGCAAGATGCCAGGCACGCGGCCGATGATGTTCGCAATCGAGGGCTGCGCGCATTGTGTTCACGGACGGCGACCACTGGTGCGTGCGCGAATTCGTTGGCGCTTGACCGCATATCGTTTGCCAACTGGTTGTGGCAACACCGAGCCAAGCGCGCGAGTTATGAGGTCCTGGTCGAGGTTAGTCAGCGCAGCGCTGGCGTGCCCGGCTCGGCGCGAACGTTGTGGCTCAAGGCGCAAGCTTGGTGGACAGGGGAGGTATTGCCGTTGCCTCCGATCGAGCAGGCTACGCGTTGTGATGCAGAGGCCGCTGCTACCGCGATCAACCTAACGCTGCTGCCAGCCGATGTTGCCGCTGATTCTGCCGGTCGTGCGCAACGTGCACTTGATGATTGGCGGACTCGCAACGGTCTCGCAGCGTTGCCACCGCTGCCCATTGACCAGTCCTGTCCCAACAAGGTTACGCCTGCTGTAACAGATACGCCTGATTCAAGTATGCAACGTTCGATGCCTGGTATCAGCGCTGTTGCGGAGTCAGCTGACTTTTTTGATCTTTTCGCTGCGCGGTGGCAACTACGCGCCGCCGACCTGCGCGAGCTGCAACACGTTCGAACCACGGCAATGGCCACCCTGGACCGCGCAGTTCAACAGGCGCTTGATGCTTCACTTGATGAAGCCTGGACCGCAGCCGCGCTTGGCGAGTTTTTTCTTGTAACCGGAGACCCTGCGCGGGCCCGTGCGCTTTGGCAACGCGCGTTTGATGCAACCAATGAACCGCGCTACTTGTTAGGTCTCGCCGTCGCAACTGCGGCGGTCGGCGATTCTGACGCTGCCGCGATTTGGGCCACGCAGGCAGCCGCAGCGAGCGGCGACCCTGCACTGGCGTTGGCGGAAGTTGCCGGGGCTATGGTCCAGGCCGGCGAGTTTCCGGTTGCCCTAACTCTGTTGCGGCAAGCGCTGGCAATCGCTGGCGCCACCGATGTCATCGCGATCGAGCACGCCATCGCGCATTGCTTGTACAAGCTTGGTCGGTCGATGCCCAGCGGCGGGGCTGCGGCAACGTGGAGCGAGATGCAAATCGCACAAGGCACATCGCGCGAGGCCGTAGTAGATCTTGACGAACCTGGCGCCCGGGCCCTGCTCGCCGCCATGTTCGATCGGTTGACGGCAACGCCGAAGCCCTAAAATACTGCTTTTTCTTTATGGTATTTTTGAATCAAGTCGCGCAAATAGTCGCCAAGATCGATGATGGCTTCGACTTCGCTGGCGCGCGACACGTATACCGAAAATAACTTGTGTTGATCGCCGTCGTCGGCAGGCACCCGTAATTTGAGCAGCACGTCACCGTTTTTCTCATCGCGGATACCTTTGCGCCGCTTGGGAATTTCAATTGCGTTGACGAGCTTCCAAAGCTTTTTGCGTTCTTTGCCGTCTAACTTGACCGTTCCAAAGTCGTTGACTCGGTCTTCGAGGGAACTGGCCACCCAAAGTTCGTCGCCGCGTAACCGCACGGTCCATTGGTCCCCGTCGGGCGTCATCGCCACCATGTCGAACATGGTGCCGTTTGTGTCGCCGCGCTTATCGAAGTTGCCGGTGCGATCGCGCTCGGCATACTCACCGCCCGCCGTGCAGCTTGAGGTGAATGCGGCTGTGAGCACGATCGCGCCGCAGATTCGTACAAATTCCATGATTCGATCATAGCGCAAAAAAATCATCGGTGTGCAGTGATCCATGGCGCGCCAAACTCCGTTACATTGCAGCCGTGCATTTGTTCGGCGAAGCCATGACAGCGCCGGTTAAGCTACTGCCGGGGACGTGGCGGACCGCGACCATCGCCCAAACGTGGCGACGATTTTCACCGCTCGTCAAGCGCGTTGGCATCACGCGCATTGCCAATATCACCGGCCTCGATACCTTAGGCATCCCGGTGTTTTCAGCCATCCGACCGCGTAGCCGGTCGCTTTCGACCCAGCAGGGTAAAGGTGTAACTGTAGATGCGGCCCGGGTCTCGGCGTTGATGGAAAGTCTTGAGACCTGGCATGCGGAGCACCTCACCAACAAAGCGATTGTTGATACCTTCACATCGTTACGCAAGCGGTGCAACGTCGTCGATATCAAGCAGCTTGCGCCTGGGCCGCAGCGCGTCACCATGAATACCGAATTGCGTTGGATTGAAGGTTGGGACATCGTCAACCAAGTTGCAATTTGGGTGCCCGAGCAGGCCGTCACCCTCGACTGTGTTTTCGGCAAGCGGTCGCGCTATTTTGATGTTTCGAGCAACGGGTTAGCCTCGGGTAACACGATGGTTGAAGCAGCTGTACACGGTTTGTGTGAAGTCATCGAACGTGACGCGGAAGCCCAGTGGCGGCGGGCCGGGGCTGATCGTCGCTTGGTACTTGAAACCGTGAGTGATCCCACTTGTTGTGCGTTGC
>JAYWHS010000400.1:0-4172 GCA_043777635.1 Kofleriaceae bacterium
TTTTGCGATGGTCTGCCACTGACCTGTAGTGGTGAAGGTGGGGTCCAGCCCATTAATCCTTCATTTTTCAACGGCACTTTGTTAATACTGCTTTCGATCCACTCGCGAAGCCGTTCTGACGTATTCGCCATGTGCTTGATCAACACGCGATAGAGATCTTGCACTTGCCAGTCGATTGAAATCGAACGTGCATCCAACTTACTTGCATCAGGAAATGCAAAGAGTGATTTCTGAAATAGATCTTCACGAATAAATATTTTGGCGCGTATGAAGCGATAACGATCCGAAAGATTTAACCAAAGCTGCAACAGGCTAACGATCATTTCGCTCGGATCACTGCCCATACGATCCAAGCGATCATAGGTGACGACAAAAGGGGTTGTATTGACTCTACTTTCGTTCAACGAATCCAACCAATCGCTGAGTTCCTGAACGTGTGCAGCACCTAGGGTCGCAAGCGTTTTAGGATCCTTGACACCAAAACCACAGCTAATTTTCAGAAAGCTATTTTTACTTTCAGATGAAGTTTCAGCAAGCCGACTACACAACCAAGCAAGCCAAAAAGACCGACGCTCCAGCTCATTTGCTTGCTGACCAAATGACCCCATTGATTCAAGTGCAGGATGGGACGGTGAATTCGTAAATCCCTCAACCCATGTCGATGCGGGTAGCTGAATCCCTGCCGTGTCGATAAGGCTAGGGTTTGACGCTACATGTTGTAGAAAATCGAACAATGCGGACTTACCTGCCCCACGGCCACCCCGCACGATCATCGTCTCGATGCGAAGCGCGCGCTTATGAGCATCAAGGAGTAAAAACCATTTTGGATCTTTTTGAACTGCGTCGTCTGCATCAGATTGCAACGTCGTAAGATCCTGCAAAAGCACCAATCGGTCCTGCGGTTCAATGAGCTTTGGTGCGGTCACGATTCATCCCCAGGAGTCGAATCAACAAGGTCGATTGTAT
This sequence comes from Kofleriaceae bacterium, assembly GCA_043777635.1. GTDB lineage: Bacteria > Myxococcota_A > Polyangia > Haliangiales > Haliangiaceae > JABFXX01. The sequence continues at coordinate 967 of JAYWHS010000400.1, forward strand.
CGTTCAGTCGCGCAACAAACTTATGAATATCGCTGTCCTGCAACACTTCGTTGACCCGATCGCCGATTGAATCCAAATTATCAAGAAACTCTTTGCGGCGGATTCCTACAATATTATGTGGCTCATTGTCGTCGATTAGTTGAGGTGGGTCATCCTGCTCATAGTTGTAGTTACACATCATTTCGTAAACTGATTCGCGCGACCGACCAAGCCGTCGAGCCATATGCTCATCATCATTCGCTGGCAACATCGTCTCGGCCAGAACAATGTGACGTTCGCGTCCCAATCGGGACAGCGTAAGATCAAGACCCTGTATACCCTGTGTTGTTCCGCGAAATATTAGAACGTCGACATGTGCCAACGCTGGAAGTGCAATGCCCGCTAGATCATGAAGGCCCGCGCGCGAATCGAGCAAGATGACATCATATTTGTCTTTTATTTGTCTCAAGAATGCACGCAATGCCGCTTCAACCGGATTTGTGCCATCAGGTTCGTTCGATGCGAAATCCAATCGTCCTAATTTTGCCAGGTAGTTAATGTCTAATAGGCCGGCCGGAAACACATCGATCTGCGCACTACCGAACGTCACTCGCACTTTAACTTCATTCAGGTCCAAGTTGCCCGTTGCAATGTGGTCGACAAACACATCCAGCATGCCTCTGGCATCCGGCGACGCTTTGACACCAAACAATGCAGCCAAGCCTGGCGCTTCAAGGTCTAGGTCTACGATCGCGATTCGTTTCGTCGGGTCAACGGTGGCGAGTTTTATGGCATATGCAGCGGCGAGCGTAGTTCGCCCAACGCCTCCCTTGAACGAATGAAAAGTAAGTACGACGGGAGTTCTGTTCCCGAGATACGGCCAAATCGGATCGAAGGGCTTAGTGCTGAGCCAAGCCTCCTTACCCAGAAGACGCTCCAGTACTTTCCACGTCGCTGGGGGTGGGACTTCATTGGAAAGGAGGTCAGCCTGAGGGTTTGGCCAGGTGGCAGGCCAAGCCGTGCCCTGCCTAACTAGCTCTTCAGCGAGTCGGCCAAATTCTGGGCCTTGTTGTTTGGAAATAATTGGCGCGACGAAATAGCCAGCCAGTTTTTTAACTAATTCAGTTTCTAACGACGACAATGCATCAACGTTTTCTGGCGTTTCTTTGATGGCCAAACGAATACGGCCACGAAGGTCTCGCACTACAAACGGCTGAATTTCGAATTGAATCGCGCGCGAAACATGCATTGACAACGACTGCGAGCACTTTGTTAAAAGTTGTCATCGCAGCGCCGCTGCTTTCATCGTGTCGTCACGTATCAACGCAACTGAAATTGAAGTGCACGCTTTTCGACTTTCCTGCACCAGTTTTTCCACCGATGTAGCGAGACGCGTACCCGTGCGTTCGTAGCGATGTTCAGGTGACCAGGCTCGAACAGAAGGATAAGTCGTCGACCACGCGCGAAGTGGCCGGCGAGATGCTGCAGGATCAAGGGCGATGGCGAGTTCGACTATTTCTTCGGCAGTAGTAGAGAATGAATGGCCAAGAAGTTTCCAAAACCAATCACTTTGAATTCCCGCTTTACGCGCACACTCAATCGCTACACCTGCGAGATTCCAAGCTTGGTCCAGAGATAGCTTGTCTGCATCTGACTGCATTCTTTCGGCATCTCGGGTATGCCTACGTGCGGCCGACAAAAAGTCTTGATCAGACATCTATCTGACTCTACTCCTCTTTCTATGGGGCTTCGCTCACGCGTAAGCACTTTTGTGATGCCCCTGAAGGCCAAGCTTTTGAGGTAGCCGGAGTTCAGAATCCCCAACGTCGACTTGCTCACCATCGCTAGGCAACAGCGTTGAGGATCAGTCGAGATCTTCGCTGGGGCCGTTGGACAACACACTAAGATCTAAGGGCCGCACGGCACCCATCCACATGGCACGATCGCGGTGATCGACTAATTCGTTGTCGCTGATGGGGTGAATAAAGATCACCAAGCCGGCGCGATGCATCGCAAGCCATGGGACCAATTCGCCAAATGCCGCAGGCGCAAAAGCCAACTGGCAACTCCAATCGAGATGCGGTCCGATGGGCTTTTCATGAACTCGGCCCATCGCCACGCCGAAACGCTCGGCAGCGGCGGCACACAGTGCGCGGGCCTGTTCGATCTTCGTTGCATCGAAATAAACATGCGCGTGAAAGCCGCGAATCACGGGTGTAGCATCGGATGAAGTGAGCCCAGCCATTGCGGACGTAGGGGTCGCCATAATCGCCGCTGAATCCGTTAGCCCGAAATCGGCGGCAAGCCGCGCTGTTTGCGTTGCGCATTGTACAATTGATGACGGTAGTCATTCGGTGAATCGTAATCTTCGATCGCTTCCCAAATTTCATCGGGTGAACCAGAAACCGCAAGCCCAGCTTTGGTTACCATTTTGCGATTTTCATCGAAGTCGTCGTTGGACGCAGCGATGCACAAATAGTCGCCGATGCTCGACGCCACTAATTCGTACTGGCCTTCGGTATCAAGCCGCACGATCGGCGCTTTGGCCAATGCAACTTGATCAGTCCCGCGCCACAATCCAACAAAACCTTCCATGTCGCGGCCGAACCACGCAATGAGTTTGTTGGTCTCGGCCATCGCTTCAACGTTGGCCATAATGTCCGGGTTGGCACGGTCGTCGGCGTTTAGATAACTGGTATCCGAAGGTTCAGCCCACTGCGGATCTTCAACCAATTCTAGTTCCAGCTCGTCGACGAGATCGCCAAGTACTTCAAGTTTTTTGCGCAACAGTACAAGTTCAGGAGTCATGTGCAGCAAGGTACCACGACGGGTCCTAGGACATACTTAGTGCAGTGGCGCTCATCGCGAACATTTGTTGGTGCAGACCACGCGCAAGTTGAGCGGCGACCTGGTGATCGGGCAGGCCGAACTGTTGCTGGGACGCACTGGTCGGGCCACCCACCGTGGCCAACAATGCCGCACAGGCGGCAGTTTTGGCAGCAGCGACGGCGGCACGCTCGGCCGGGTTGAGGCGCGTTGCCAACCACGCGTCGAGATCATGCGACCACTGCGCATGGGCAACTTCGTCGTTGGCAATGTGTTGCAAATCCGAGCGCAAGTCCGACGTTGCGGCGAAGCGCGCTTGATGCAGCGCAACGAGCGCACCGTAGGTTTCATGCACGCAACCTTCACGGGCATTGTGCTGCGCCAACTCAAACTCGTTGGCA
>JAYWHS010000401.1:0-4160 GCA_043777635.1 Kofleriaceae bacterium
GCCGCCGCCGACTTGTTCTAACAACTCCGCCGCCCGCGCAGCGTAACGCATGACCTGCACGGTTTCGATGCCCGACAGATCGTCAAAAAACCAACCACAGCTGGTGAACATCGACATGCCATGATGCGCTGCCGCCATCAATAGCTGGACCTGTTCGCGTTCGGCGGCGGTGAGCGCGTGCTTGCTATGAGCTACATAGAAACGGTCCCACATGCGCTGGCTACCGTCGAGAACTAGCTCAATGTAGGCATCGCGAGCAGCCCATGGATCTTTAAGTAGCAGGCCGCCCACATCATCGAGCGTGCGATCAATTTGGTCGCGCAACCATTCAAACGCTGCGCGCAAAGGCCGTCGCCAAAGCTGCTTCCAGCCGGGCCGCCCCCCGCTGTTGCAGCCGCAATCCTCACGCCAACGCAGCGTACCGTGGATACAGCTCCACGAACTGTCTTCGACGATTTGCACTTGGTGTTGGGCCGGAAACCGCGCGCGATATTCGCCATAGTTGGTAAGCCGGGTTCGCGGATCCGCTTCCATCGAATCAAAGGCCCAGGCCAACGCCATATCGCCGAAGCGATGATGATGACCATAGGATTCGCCGTCGGTAGCAATGTGGCACAACGGCGGCTGGGCATGCGCCGCCGGTGAACTAGCCTCCAAGGGCCCACGACTACGCAGGCGCTCGACCAACCGAGCCCCGTCGGCAAGCAAGCGATCAAACGCTACAGCTTGCGCTACCGGACCATCGTAGAAAAACAGATCGATGCTGCGGCCCGACGGCAACGGACAACGATACACCCGACCAGGATCCACGGCGCTGTTGTTCCAACCGCCGACGGAGTTGCTCATGGGCCGCCATGCCGCCGCCTGGTGCGGTGCCAACACCGTAAACTCGATGCCTTGCGCCGCCATCACTTCGAGGGTTTCGGTGTCGACCGCACATTCGGGCAGCCACATCCCAGCCGGCAACCGACCAAAACGCCAGCGAAAATCTGCGATGCCCCAAGTTACTTGGGTAACTTTGTCGCGGTGACTGGCCAACGGCATGATGACGTGGCCATGCGCTTGAGCCAACGCCGATCCGTGGCCACCGAATCGCTCGCGGCTGGCGCGATCCGCCAACACGATGGCTTCATACGTGGTGCGCTCGTTTTCACGCAGCCAGGCCAACAACGTCGGGCCCATGTTCCAGCTAAGACACGCATAATTATCTACTAGCCGGACCACCCGACCGTGACTGTCCATGACCGCCGCAGCGGTATTGGCACGGTAGCATTCAGCAGCAATGCGTTGGTTCCAATCATGAAACGGCGTTGCGCTTGGCTGCCGATCGATTACCCCAGTCCAGGGATTTTCCCTCGGTGGCTGATAGAAATGACCGTGGACGCAAACCCAGCGATCAGCTCGGATTGATTCGTTGGCACTCATGTCACCACCGCAGTTCGATGATCTTCCATGGCAAATTCGGGTACGCCTTCGTCGTTGTCGTCAAAGTTATCGCCGTCGTTCGGCATATAAGCCAAGACCACAATGCCCAACGGTGGCAAGGTAATTCGCAGCGAGGTCGAAAAATCGCGACACGGCACCGCATCGGTCGTCAAACCGCCTAAATTTCCGACGTTGGATCCGCCATAGGTTTCAGCGTCCGAATTGAGAATCTCGACCCAACGGCCGGCCGCCGGCACGCCAATGCGATAATCAAAGCGCGGCACCGGCGTGAAGTTGATAGCCACCAACATCGGCGCAACGCCGGGGTCCGCGTAACGCAAAAACACCAGCACGCTGGCATTGCGATCATCGGGCACCAGCCAGCGGAAACCATCAGGCTCGGCGTCGCGCAAGTGCAACGCCGGGTGGGCGCGATACGCCGTATTCAAATCATGCAGCCAACTGATCAGGCCGGCGTGCCCAGGATGATGACTAATGCCCCAATCAAGTTGGTCATCGTGTTGCCATTCACGCGTGGTCCCGAGTTCGCCACCCATGAACAACAGTTTTTTACCCGGCACCATCCACTGGTAGCCATACAGCAAACGCAAGTTGGCCAATTTTTGCCATTCGTCACCGGGCATCTTGTTGAGCAACGAGCCTTTGCCATGCACCACTTCGTCGTGGGATAACGGCACCACGAAATTTTCATGTTCAGCGTAGACCGCGCGAAATGTGATTTCGTCGTGGTGATATTGCCGAAAAATCGGTGGCTGGTTGAGATACTTGAGGGTGTCGTGCATCCAACCCATATCCCATTTGAAGCCAAAGCCTAACCCGCCGCTGCCATCGCTGTTGGCTGGCCGTGACACGCCTGGCCACGAGGTAGATTCTTCGGCATAGGTTTGCACATCGGGGTACTCGCGATACACCGCAGTGTTGAATTCTTGCAACCAGGTAATCGCATCGCGATCGTGATTGCTGCCGTCGTCGTTGGGCACCCACTCCCCCGGCTTGCGCGAATAATCGCGGTACAACATTGACGCCACGCCATCAACCCGCAGGCCGTCGATGTGAAAACGATCGAGCCAACTCATTGCCGCCGACGTTAAAAAACTGCGCACTTCGTGGCGTGCATAGTTAAAAATGTAACTGGTCCAATCCGGGTGAAAGCCGCGGCGCGGATCGGCGTGTTCAAACAAGTGAGTCCCGTCAAAATCGCCTAAGCCATGGGCGTCGGTCGGAAAATGCGCAGGCACAAAATCTAAAATGACGCCGATGCCGCGTTGGTGCAACGTGTCCACCATCGCTGCAAAATCATCGGGGCTACCGTAACGCGTAGTCGGCGCAAAATAGCCGGTGACTTGATATCCCCACGAACCGTAAAACGGATGCTCCATCACCGGCATCAACTCGACGTGGGTAAACCCAAGATTGTTGGCGTGCAGCGCCAGCCGTTCACCGAGTTCGCGATAGCCCAGCATCGCGCCATGTTCGCGCTGCCACGAACCGAGATGCACTTCATAAATACTGATCGGCTGGTGGCGGTGCTGACGAGCGCCGCGCTCGGCCATCCAGGTTTGATCGGCCCAGGTATGACTGCCATTCCAAACTAACGATGCAGTGTGCGGCGCGGCTTCACTGCGTGCTGCAAACGGATCAGCTTTTTCAATGACCAAGCCTGATTCCGTGGTGATCGCAAATTTGTAACGCGCGCCGTGCCCAACGCCTGGCACCACGCCCTCCCAAATCCCCGACTGCTCGCGGGCCACCAACACGGATGCTCCACTGTGCCACCCGTTCCAATCACCGATGACGCTGACCGCGCGGGCATTGGGCGCCCACACCGCAAAGTACGTTGCATCCTGAGTAGGCACAACATGGGCACCGAGATGCCGGTACAAGCGGCAATGCCTACCCGCGTTAAACAGGTAGAGGTCGTCCTTCGACAGTAAGGTGACCATAGCGGCCAGAACGTCGCACGGCTACTTACCGCAACCAAGGCACAGGCGGCCTAAATCGCATCAAAGTCCGAGGGTTTCAAAGGCACAATTATGGGTTACAGTCGCCCACATGAAGCGCGCCGCCCTATGTAGTTTAAGTTCACTCGTACTGGTAACCGCCTGTAGTGATGGCAACAAAGCTGCCGATGCGCCCGTGGTGCAAGTTGATGCACCCCGCACCGATGCACCACGCGGACTTTGTACGCCCAAAGCAGGAACCACCATTACCACCGTTAAAATCGTCGACGGTCTCGAAGCTCCGGTGTTGGTCACCGCACCGATTGGCGATCCACGGTTGTTCGTAGTCGAACAAACCGGCGCAATTCGAATCGTGAAGAACGGTGCGCTGCTGCCAGCGCCCTTCGTTGATCTATCCGCCGTAATCAAGGTTGGCGGCGAACAAGGTTTGCTGGGCATGGCGTTTCATCCCAACTTCGCCAGCAATCACAAATTCTACGTCAACTACACCCAGCTTTCTGATGGGGCAACGATCGTTGCGGAATACCAAGCCACCCCCGGTGGCGACACCGCCAACGCTGCGGTTGCAGAACGTCGGTTGATCACCATCGCGCAACCATTTGCGAATCATAATGCCGGCGCAATCGAGTTTGGCCGCGACGGTATGCTGTACATCGCGATGGGTGATGGTGGCAGCGGTGGTGACCCAGGCCAGCGCGCGCAAAACGATCGTGAGTGGCTTGGCAAGATGTTGCGCATTGATGTCAACACCAC
>JAYWHS010000402.1:0-4124 GCA_043777635.1 Kofleriaceae bacterium
GAAGTCCACGACGGCGAAACCCAGATGGACTCGATGGAACAAGAACGGGAACGCGGCATCACGATTAGTGCAGCGGCCACCACGTTTGAGTGGAAAAAACACGAAATTCATCTCATCGACACGCCGGGCCACGTCGATTTTACCATTGAAGTTGAACGTAGTTTGCGCGTGCTCGACGGCGCGGTGGTGGTGTTTTGTGGCGTCGCGGGTGTCCAGCCGCAATCTGAAACGGTGTGGCATCAAGCCGACAAGTTTCGGGTGCCGCGCTTGGCATTCATTAATAAAATTGATCGCGTTGGCGCGTCGTTCGATGCTGCTGTCGCTGATATCCGTGATCGTCTGGGTGCCAACGCAGTGCCGATTCAGATGCCGGTCGGCGTTGAGGACGCTTTTGAAGGTGTCGTAGATTTGGTCGCGCAAAAGCTGATCAAATTTAGCGGTGATGTGGAAGACGTGCCGGAGGTGGTCGAAATCCCTGCGGCGCTGCACGATGATGTTGCCAAGGCGCGCGACCAGATGATCGCGGCGCTCGCTGATCTCGATGACAGCATCGCCGAGAAGTATCTGGAAGGTGCCGCACTTTCCGATGCTGAAATTTCCGCAGCGATTCGCAAAGCTACGATCGCGGTCAAAATGGTGCCGGTGTTAACGGGGACAGCGTTGCGCAATAAAGGCATTCAACCGTTGCTTGATGCGGTGATTGCCTATTTGCCGTCACCGTTGGATGTGCCGCCGGTGACCGGCGTGGATCCGCGCAACACCAGCGAGAAGCTGGTGCGTGCACCCAAAAATACCGAGCCGTTCGCAGCGCTGGCGTTTAAGATCGCGATGGATGAAGGCCGCAAAGTTGTGTTCATGCGCATCATGTCGGGCACCGTGAATGCCGGCGATGAGCTGCTCAATGTACGGACCGGCAAAAAAGAAAAAATCGCACGGTTGTTTCGGATTCACGCCGATAAGCGCGAGCGTTTAGAAAAGGCTTTCGCTGGCGAAATCGTCGCTGTGGCCGGGCTCAAAGACGCCACCACTGGCGATACAATTTGTGATCCCAAAGCACCAATTTTGCTGGAACGTATTGATACCTACGAACCGGTAATTTCGCAGGCAATTGAAGCCGACAATGCCGCGGCCAAAGAACGCTTGGATTTTGCATTGACCAAGATGGTCGACGAAGATCCGACGTTCCGAGTCAAAGAAGATCCTGATACTGGACAGACTTTGATCAGCGGTATGGGCGAATTGCATTTGGAAATCATCGTGGACCGCATGAAGCGCGAATATGGCGTGTTGGCGCGCGCTGGCAAACCGCAAGTTGTGTTCCGTGAAACCGTGATGGGCCAAGCCGAAGGCTCGGCGGTCTTTGAACGTGAATTGCGCGAGCAAGCGATCTACGGCGAAGCGCGGGTGCGGGTGGCAAGTCGCGAGCGTGGCACTGGCATGGAATTTCACAATGCAGTGCAGCCGACGATTCCGCCGTTGCCAGATGTGGTGCTCACTGCTGCGATGCAGGGCCTGCGTGATGCTGCATCGAGCGGCCCCGACGGTTATCCGCTCGAAGATGTCGAAGTTACCTTGTTGGATGTCGGCGTGCGCGATGGCAGCAACGGCGAAATCGGCGCCCGGGCCTCGGCCGCCGAAGCCTTTCGCAAAGCCGTGGCCGGCGCATCACCGGCACGGCTCGAACCGATCATGGCGGTGGAAACTACCGTCGACGATGAGTTCTTGGGCGCGATCATTGGCGATTTGAATCAACGCCGTGGCCAAGTGCAAAACATTGGCGAACGCGGCACCAAAAAACTGGTGTCGTCCTTGGTGCCGCTGCGCAGCATGTTTGGTTATTCAACCAAATTGCGCAGCTTGTCGGAAGGCCGCGCAACGTTTTCGATGCTTTTCCACTCGTACGATTCGTTGCAAGGGTAGGCCCGCGCCACCAATTTGGTCGTCATCATGTCATCGCAAGCCGCGCCACCTGCGCACCACGTCGCCCGCATTTGTTTGTTGCGTCATGCCGAAGCCGTCGACGAGCGCCGTGATTTAGCCGATGGGGCGCGCTATCTTTCAGCGGCGGGCCGACAAGCGGCGAGTCGTGCCGGTCGGCAACTGGCTCAGTATTTTGCTGGCTATTTACGGACCCTGGGCGGCGTGCTCCAAGCCGATCTCGATGCCGTGCGAATGGTAAGTAGTCGGTTGGTGCGCGCGATTCAAACCGCCGAGTTGGCAGCAGCAAATTTTGGCACGGAGCTAGATGTGGTTTGCGAGCCGTTGTTAGCTCCCGGCAGCGACGTGGTGGAACTTGTCCGGCAGTTGCAGCGCAGCGCAACATGCGATCTATTGATCGTCGTCGGCCATGAACCTGGCTTGTCGGCGTTAGGCGCGCAGCTCACCGGCACTGCGCAATTCCCGCTGCTCGAAAAAGCCCAAGCTGCACTCATCGAAAACGGTACGCTGCGCTGGCTGTGGGCCGATCATGATGCTGCGCCAACTGAGCACCACGAGTAGCAAGTATTGATTTGATTACGGCGCTATTCCTACTGTGCCGACCAGGCCGGTTGCGACGAATTACTGCGCCACTGCAATCTTTCGAATCTCGGTCGTTCTTGTGTCGGCCGAACTTTCCGGTGCAAATCCAGCGACAGTTCCGTGCGCATCGTAGATGAGTTGCAACTCAATAGCGGTTTGTTGGCAGGCGGCAGGGACGGCAATCGGCAGGGTTGAACGCAACGCAGAAATCGTCAGCTCGCGATAGGAATACGAATCACTGCGCGCGCGGGTATCGCCGGCGCAGGTCGTGAGCCGTGCAGCGAGTTGATCGCGTGGCTCGCTGGCCGTCGTCGTCCACGACAGGTTCAAGGTGCCGGGCACGCTCACGGTTGCAGGAATGTCGTAGGTCAACGCGCCGGTTTGAAAATGAAAGCGGCCAAGTACGTTTTTGCCGCGCACTAGTTCGACATCAAAGGGTAGCGAATACTTCGTGACGTCAATTCTGATCTCAGGGGTCGGGGCAGCTCGGTAAGCAGCGTCGAGAATCGATGTGCCTTGGATGCGTAGGTCGTCGCCAGCGTCGATGTAATAGTAGAACTCACATTCGAAGCCTTTGCCGCAGTCGGCGGCGTAGCGATTCATCGCCAAGGTAAACGTTTTACTGTCCGTACCTATCTGCAGGTTGGCTAACGCCGTGGTTTGCGCAGCGGGCATTCGCAGCGTCGAGTCTTGTTGGGCATCGACGGTGCCGCAGCAACCGTCGTCGCAACCCGCTAACCCCAACAACAATGCCACATGCGCGTATTTCATCGGCCAAGGATACGTCGGTTCAAAATCATCACGCCCAAGCAAGCCCTAACAGGTAGCAACAGCTTTGCGCGCCAGGTTGACACCAGGTGTCGCAGGGGTGGGGCCCTCGATACTTTTTTTGGAACAAGCGGGCGGAAAGCCGCCAAGCTCCGACCGGCGTCAGCGCACGAAGCGCTCGACCGGCCGATACTCGGCGCTGCGACCACCCATTTGCTTTGCAAACCACGCCGCGCGCTGCTTTCGAGCGCGACGGTCGGCGATGGCGTCAAGCGGTGGCACCATGCGGCGCAACAATTCGGCGCTAGCACGCACCGGAAACTGCAACAGCGGCAACGCTACCCAAGGTCCGGCCGAAGGCAAACGATTGTGGCGATAGGTTGCCGGTGAGGTGAACAGCCGCGTGTAGCCGAGATGTAATCGATGTTCCCACTCAGCGCGGAGCCGAGCGCTCAGTCGATCGCGCAGCTGGGCGCGTGGTTGGTCGGGCAATGGTACAGGCGGCGCTGTAGGTAGTGGTTCAAATGCCTTGGCGTAGGCTTGGCAAAGCGCGATGCCATCGTCGCCTGATTTGTGAGCACCTTTGATCATTGTCACAAATGACAACTGCATAGCTTCGGGCAGCGTCGACGGATACCAGCGCGGCCGCACGCCCAGCACATGCCCGACGTAGCGCCAAAAATGCATCATCGCCAAGATGTCGCGTTTCGATGGCAGGTAGCCCAAGGCATGTAACGCCACGCCGGGCGCAAAACTACCGCCCATCAGCGTTAACAATGCATCGCCTTGACTAATCGGCACGCCCCACGCTGCCTGATTCCATTCGGCATGCGCTG
>JAYWHS010000403.1:0-14829 GCA_043777635.1 Kofleriaceae bacterium
ACCGTGTTCAACAGCTTGCGAGTTTTGAGATCAAAGACCTTAAGCGGACCTTGCGCTTGGCTGACTGCGATCAACGATTGATCCGCATTAGTCAGCGCCCGCGTGCCGCCCATTTCGTCAGCGGTATCGACCTTGGGCAATACGACCGTTTCACAAGCCTTGGTGCTTGGATTGCAGATCTTGAAGCCTTGCGAAGAGACCTCGACAGCATCCGGTGACTCGCCCATGGGGATGGCGATCTTGGCAGTGGGCGACCATTTGTCGGCCGCGATATCGACGCGCCAGCAAGCTTCGTCAGACGTGCACAGCGTTAATGCACCATCGAGCTTGGCGGTGTTGAACGTCGCATCGCGCGGAATACACGTAGCTTTCGCGGGTGGGCGAGCCAGCACTTCGGCCCACGCGCTAGTGCCCCACGACGCCGTCGTGACGATTGTAATTGCCCATCCAACGAAAGAAGACAGTTTTGTCATGACCACCAGGATAGTCGAATAACCGAGATCCTGACTAGGCCGTTTAGGTAATTTGCCGCATGCCCGGTGCTTCGCGCCCAGTGGCAGCGACGTATTCATCATACGAGCCACCGTATAAATGCGGCGGTGCCGCAGCCGAAAGCTCAAGGACACGGTTTGCCAGCGCGCTGAGGAACTGCCGATCGTGCGAAACAAACACCAACGTGCCGTCGTAGTCGGATAACGCTCGCACCAACGCACGTTTGGTAACAATGTCCAAATGGTTGGTCGGCTCGTCGAGAATTAACAAATTGGGTGCGTCGTATAGCAACTTAGCCAGCGCGACCCGAGCTTTTTCACCACCCGACAGCACGCGGATTGGTTTGTAGATATCGTCATCGTGAAAGCCAAAGGTGCCGGCCAAATTGCGCAGCGTGCCTAAGTTGGCCAACGGCGCATGCTCTTGCAGTTCTTCGATCACATCGCGATCACCGACCAGGCCATCCATGGTGTGTTGCGCGTAGTAGCCCATTTGCACCGACGCGCCGAGTTCCGACGTGCCTTGGTCAGGCGCCAATGCACCCGCCATCATTTTGAGCAGCGTCGATTTACCGGCGCCGTTTTCGCCCATCACTGCCCAGCGTTCTTTGCGCCGGATGATCATGGAGAGATTTTCGTGAACCTTACGCGCGCCGTACGCTTTGCACAGGCCGTCGAGTTTCACCACATCGTCGCCAGAACGCGGCGGTACGCGAAACTCATAGTTGCGCTCGATCACGCGACGCGGCTCCGCAACTTTTTCGATCTTATCGAGCTTTTTCACCCGGCTTTGTACTTGCGCAGCTTTGGCAGCCTGCGCCTTGAAGCGCTCAATAAATAAGCTCTCTTTGGCCAACATGGCTTGCTGCCGCGAGTATTCAGCTTCGCGACGCTCACGCTCTTCGAGCCGCATCTTTTCGTAAAAATCGTAGTTGCCGGTGTATGGCCGAATTTCACCACCGTCGATTTCGATGATCTTTTTGACCACGCGATTCATGATCTCTTTGTCGTGGCAGGTCATAACGACTGTGCCTTTGTAATCGCGCAGAAAGCCCTCAAGCCACAAAATCGATTCAATATCCAAGTAGTTGGTTGGTTCGTCGAGCAGCAGCACGTCGGGCTGGCTCAGCAGAATCTGGGCCAACGCAACGCGCATTTTCCAACCGCCCGAAAGCGATCCGATATCAGCGCTGTACTGCTCTTCGTGAAAGCCAAGGCCAGCCAAAATGGCTTGCGCTTTGGCTTCCAGTTCGTAACCGCCGAGGTCTTGGTAACGAGCTTGTACGTCGCCAAACCGCTCGACCACCTGATCGAGATCATCGCCGGCCGCTTCAAGCCGCACTTGCAACTCAGCTAACTCTTGCGCCATCTCGGCGACTTCGCCAGCGCCAGCCACAGTCTCCGCTAGAATGCTGCGGCCTTTGCGATCGCCGACGTCTTGACGAAAAAAACCTACGGTAAGTTTTTTGGGCCGTTCGACGTTGCCGTCGTCGGGCAACTCTTCGCCCATGACCATTCGGAAAATGGTGCTTTTGCCGGCACCGTTGGGGCCGACCAAACCAATTTTTTCACCAGGGTTGATCTGAAAAGAGGCGTCGACAAATAGAATTTGGCCGCCGTACTGCTTACTAACCTTGGAAAACGAGATCATAACGGCGGCGGTATACTCGAAAATCAACGAAAAATCGTGGCGATTCGGTAACCATCAACGACCGGGAATTCTTAGGACTCTCCGCCACTTTCTAGCCCCAACTATTTTCCTCCTTGACATAGTGTAAAATTAACACTATCGTTCAAGGCATGAGTTCAAGGTCATCGTTGCTGAGCCGGTCGGCCTGGGTTGCAGGTGCACGACATCGAGCCACCGCGCGCAACTGCCAAGATGCTGCGATGACCTGGGTGGCTGGCGATCAGTCCTGGGGCCTGGCCGTGGTGTGCGATGGCTGCGGCAGCCAACCGCATTCCGAATTCGGCGCACTGTGGGGCCGCCAGGCCTGGAGCCGGGCGGTGCAGCGTACGATTGCGACGGGGCTGGAGGTGGCAGCACCAGCGTTTTGGTCGACAGTTTGTGCCGATGTCGTGGCTGCCCTCGTCGTACTCGCGGCGCAATGCGGTGGCGACGATGACCGTGAACGCGCTGCATTTGTGCAACAGCATTTGCTGTTTACCTCGGTGGTCGGCGTTGTACATGCGCAAACCGTCAGCGTGCTGGCACTCGGCGATGGTGCAGCACTGCTCGACGAACAGGCGTACCAGTTTGGCCCGTGGGCCGACAATGCCCCGCCGTATCTAGCCTATGCGCTGCTCGATCCAACGTTTACACCAATGACCGTTGCCACCGTGGTTACCCGCGACAAAGCCGATGTTGGTCGGCTTGCAGTGGCCAGCGACGGCATTGATGATTTGGCAGGTGGCCTGCGCGGACTGCTTATCGAACGGGTGGTCCGCAATCCCGACGGTATGCGGCGCGCGCTTGAACTCGGCGCGCGGTCGGCCGAACGAATCGACTGGGCCGAGCAGCGCATGCAGCGCACCCCAGGATGCCTCCAGGACGATACCGCGGTTGCCCTTTTGCAATGGGCGTTGCCACCCACCACGGAGCCAGTATGAAGGTCATCATCGACGGTAAACCACTGCAATGCGCCCCGACCGATGCAATCGCCGAAGGCGGCGAAGCGATGGTGTTTGATCTGCACGACGGCCGCGTGCTCAAACTTTGGAAACCGCCGCACCACGCTGACTTTGCCCATGACCCAGCGTTGCAGGCGCAAGCAACGTTACGCATCGCGCAGTACGGCGCCAAGCTCGCCGCGCTGCCGGCTAATCTCGTGACCACCGCGCCACAACTCGTGGTGCCGTTGTCAGTCTGCCGTGACCAAGCCAGCAACGCCATCGTGGGCTTTGCCATGGCCAAAGTGGACGGAGTGTTGCTCCATAGCCTGAGCGAACCACGCAGCTGGCAAACTACCGGCTTCGACGGCGCTCGGCGCGTTGCGATCCTCCGCTCGCTGCACCAAGCGCTGTGCGCTGCCCACCGCGCGGGATTTATCATCGGGGATTTCAACGACCTCAATGTTGTGGTGGATGGCACCACTGCGCGCCTGATTGACGTCGACAGTTTTGGCTTCGGCCCATGGCCCGCGACGATGTTCAGCGAACGTTTTGTCGACCCACGCTTGCTGCAACGCAGCGCAACTGGCGTGGCGCTGGTTGGCCACCATGACCGAGCGAGTGATTGGTTCGCGTATTGCGTGATGGTTGTGCGCGTGTTGCTTGGCACCAGCCCGTGGGGTGGCGTGTGGTCGCCGACCGACCCAGCAGCGCGCTGTACACCCTCGGAACGCTTGCTGCGACGCATTTCGATTTTCACCCCTGGCGTAATCTACCCACGCGCGGCGCAACGTATCAGCACGTTGCCGAGCGCAATGGAAACTCATCTGTGCGCGGTTTTCGCAGGCACGGTACCGGCGAGCTTCCCTGCTGCGCTGCTGGATGTACTGACGTACGCAACGTGTCCGGTTTGCGGACAAAATCATGCACGCACGGTGTGTACTTGTGGCGCCGCAGCGCCGGCCCGCCCGGTGAGCGTGAATACCAGCGCGGTCCAGGCTACGCTCATCGATCGTGCCTCCATTACCACGCTGGTCGAGCGTGTGACCGCGACACCATCGCGATCCAGCGGCGTCTGGCTGCGCGACCAAGCAATTTGGCGACAACGCGGCGTCCGGGAAGAACGCATCGCGACCCTATTGGCCCACCAATCCATGGTATGGGCCAATCACACCAACGGCGTCGGGTTGTATCGCGCTGGTGGGTTCACGGTTGGCCTGCTATTTCGAACCAATGCTGGGTTGGCCCGCGAAATCACCGGCTTACCGTCGCTGCGTGGCCAAATCATCGAAGCTCACGCTGCCATCACTGACGCGAGTGCGTGGCTGACCGTGGTCACGGCAAGCCAAGGCGTGGTCCGGACCCATCTTCTCGTTGTACATGAGCGCGACGGGCTGCTCGCGTACCACGATGTGAGTGACGCAGCCTGGGCCGTTGGCCTAGCCGGCAGCGCAGCGATTGAGCACAATTTGTACGTACCCACCGATGAAGGCGTAGTGCGCCTCGGGCTGCACGGCAACCAACTGACGGTAGAGCGCGAATTCCCGCAGACCGCGACGTACGTCAACGCAGCAAGCCGTCTCACATTTGACCAGCGCGGCCTCATTACAATTTCAGAACAAGGCGCATTTGCGCTGTCACTTCGTTAACAGTCCTTTACACTTGAGGAGTCTTTATGTCGAAAACCGCTCGTCCCATTGTATCGCTACCACTACCACCAAGTTTTAGCCCAGCACAGGCGCGCAACTACCACTATCAAGCTGACGCGGCGGCGTTGGCAATCACTGCGCACGATTGGCGCAAGCAACACAACCTGACGGCGGCGGCCGCAGATGAGCGGCGCATTCATTTGCTGCTGATCGATGTGCAAAAAGATTTCTGTTTCCCCGAAGGTTCACTGTATGTCGGCGGCCGCAGCGGCACTGGCGGCGTCGATGATTCGCAACGCATCGCCGAGTTCATTTATCGCAATCTCGGCGCACTCACCGACATCACCACCACGATGGATACCCATCTGGCGTTTCAAATTTTCTTTCCACAATTTTGGCAAGATCGCAGCGGTGCGACGATGACGGCGCATTCGATTATTTCCGCCGACCAAATCGCAAGTGGCGACGTGAAGCCCAATCCGGCGATGGCCAAGTGGCTGTGCAATGGCAACTACACCTGGCTGTGCAAACAAGTTGAGTACTATTGTCGCGAACTTGAAAAAGCTGGCAAGTACCAACTGTACTTGTGGCCGCCGCACTGTTTGCTTGGCTCCGACGGCCACGCCCTCGCCGGCGTGGTGCAAGCGGCCCGGCTCTTCCATGCCTACGCTCGTACGGCGCAATCCACCGTCGAAGTCAAAGGTGGCAATCCGCTGACCGAAAACTATTCGGTGCTGCGGCCCGAGGTGCTCACCCGTTTTGATGGCGGCGCTTTGGCGCAACGCAACACGCAATTCCTCCACACCTTGTTAGCATCCGATGCCGTCGTCATCGGCGGCCAAGCTGCAAGTCACTGCGTTAAGAGCACCATTGATGATCTACTTACGGAAATTGTGAGTGTCGACAAAGCGTTGGCCAAGAAGATCTACCTGCTCACGGACTGTATGTCGGCAGTCGCGGTGCCCGATGGCAAAGGTGGATTTTTCGCTGACTTTACCGACCAAGCGAGCGCAGCGTTGCAGCGCTTTGCCGACGCTGGCATGAACTTGATCAAATCCACAGATCCACTGCCACTGTAAACCAACATTTTCGTTTCGTGTTTTTTGCAGCCCGCGCGCCGCCACGGTGAGCGCTGCTTCATTTTCAAATTCCAGGGAGAAGCAATGTCCAAGATCAAACCCAACAATCCGTTAGACAATTCGATTGCAGCCACCCTGCTGCGGCAGGCTCATCAAACCGGTAGCATTTCCAGCACCACGTTCGCAGCGCTCGACATCGTCGATGTAGGCGCGCAAATCCAAGCCGGCCTTGGCATCTGCATCGACGATATCGCAGCGAGCGAAGTGGTGCTGCTCACCATGATGCCCGACGATTCAAGTTCGATTGCAGCCGCTGGCAACAGCGACGCGGTCCGTCTTGGCCACAATCAAGTTATCGACGCACTCAAAGGCTCGAAGCAAAGTGGTGAAGTCCTTGCCCACACTCGCTACCTCAATGGCACCGTGCTGTTTCCCTACGCAACCCTCGATAACGCGCAAGCCATGACCACCGCAAACTACGATCCAAGGTTGGGTACGCCGCTGTACGACCAAACCGCCGTGGTGCTGGGCACGGTGTTAGCCAAATCGGCCGAACTGGCCGCGGCAGGCATCGCGGTACGCACCGTGACACTGCTGATTACCGACGGTGGCGACTGCGGTTCCAAGCGTTGCAACGCGGCCGACGTGCGTCGCATCATTGGCGAAATGCTGGCGCAAGAAAGCCACACCATCGCTGCGATGGGCATCAGCGATGGCTCAACCGATTTTCGACAGGTGTTTCGCGAGATGGGAATCCCGGATCGGTGGATCCTGACACCAGGCAATTCACCAAGCGAAGTGCGCCGGGCGTTCGCGGTATTTTCGCAATCGGCAGCGCGGACCAGCGGCGGCGGAGCATTTACCCTCGGTGGTTTTGGTAATTGACAAGTAGCGATGCTGCTACTTGGCCGGACACATCGCTGGCCGCGTAACTTTTGCGGCACCATTGTCGAGATCGACCACCGCGACGCTACCGGGGCCAGGGCTGCCACCAACAACAATAAGTTTGCCCGGCCCGCCACGCACAAGCGCGGATTCACCGGGCTCACCGAGTGGCGGTTCAACGGATTTGGTGCCTTGTGACTCGTTCGTCCAGAACCCTGTGAGTGGCACGGTGCTAATGATTTTGCCGGTTACGACATCTTGCAAGACCAACCGGCTCGCACTCTCCTCTAAAAACGCCCAGATGTTGCCGTCGACTTGGGTATGCCGCAGGCCAAAGCTGCCAAAGTCAGGGCCGCCGATATCTGCGATGCGTTTACCCGCTTTGGTAAACAGCGCGCCTCGCGCGACAGGCCCCGCGCCGAGCGTGCGCTGGTTCGCTCCAATTCCAGGCCCGGCGCCGAGCGTGCGCTGGTTCGCTCCAATTCCAGGCCCGGCACAAACATCGACGCTGATCGCCAGTACATCGCCGACAACCACCGGCGTGCCGCAGCGATAGTCTTTTTTAGCGAACTTAATTGATGTAAGTTTTTTGTTGCTCGTCACGTCCCATACTTCGATGGGACTTTTGCCAGCGGCGATAGCCACCGTGGTGCCGGCTTGATTGATCGCCACCGAAGTTGGCGGCGCAGCTTTGGTGACTTTGTATTTCAACGCTTTGCATGGCGGTTCGCCCACACAAACCTCCACGGCTTTTTCGGTAACGTTGACCTTTGCTGTTGGCGCTTCGAGGGTTGGCAGTTGGCTGTCTGGGCGAGTTGGCAACCGGATGTATTCGCTGGTGCTGAACTCAACGCCGTAACACATCGTATCGTCTTGCGACGCAATACAAAATTGCGCACTACTCACATTGCCATTGGCGACGGATACTCGATTTTCTGTTGCCCCAGCGGTAACACATACCGGTGCCACAACTGGTTTGCTCGGCAACTCAGGTTTCTTCACGGTAGTGACCACTGGCTGTTTCACCACGGGCGGGGCTTTGCCGCCGCAACCGAGGTTCATCGCCGCTACCCAGGCCAGGACAAGTAGATACAACCGTAGCGTCATTACCACTACTGTATCTTGTTTAATCTACGGTTGCGAATCAGTCTGACGGATTGCGAATCGTTGCGGCCAAATCGAGCCGCAGCGATGCGTTGGCTTCGCCGAGAGAGGCGGTCATGGTAACCCCGGAAAGTTGCAGCGTGCCAGCAGCCTCGGGGGCCGGCAGTTCGGTACCGACGAAGATACTCGACAGCACGCCAGCGAGCGCATCGGTGAGGCGCGGATCAAATTGCTTGGTGCGCCCAGCCACCGCTTGGGTCAAGAGTGGATAACAAGCTTCGAGATGCCCGGCGCGCGGCTCACATGTCAACGCCAGGTCGTGCAACGAAACATGCGGAATGGACGCATTGCCGGCAAACTGCAATGCGAGTTGCGACCACACATGGCCAACTAGCTTTGCCGGTACCGCTTGATCAGCGATCGTAACTACGGCCAGCGAACCGACGACAAGTTGCCCAGCTTGCACCGATACCACCGGCGGTAGCGCCATGCGCAACGGTGAAATGCGCAGCGTGAGAAATTCCATGACCAGCGGATCGCTATTGAACGCCCGGTCAAGGCCGGCTTCACCAAGTACTCGATCGAGCAGCCCTTGACGCCAGCATTCGAAGAGAATGCTGTTGAGGCCGTCGAGTGAAAAATCGAGCGCGAGTTTGGTCGCGGCCGGCACGGTTGGCCACGTCGTGGGACCCAGAAGCGGCGGCAAGATGGTGGGCGCGGCAGGCAACGCTGTGATTTGCACCGCCATCGGCAAAGCCGCATATTTGCCGTCGACAATTTGCAGCGGCTGATCGCAATAGGTGAACCGCAAGGTGCCTCCACCTGGCAATGCAACTGGCGGTGGTGGGGTCAACGCGTTCAGCACCAGTTGCCCCATTTCCTGACGCGCTAGCTTGGTTGCGATCCGATTGCCGCCCAGTTTGTCGCTGGCCCATTGCAACACCCGGTTGCCAAACTCAAGCCGCGCCCGCGAGTACATCTTCATCGTCAGCTGTCCGCCCTGGACCTCAGGCACGAGCGCCAACACCATCGGTACAACGATGCGATCAAAATGAATATCAAAGGTTATCCGCAGATAGCCGCGATCAGGTTTCGGCGCGCCGGCCTTCGCAGATGGCAACATACTGCGATCGTCGAGATGTTTACTTTCTTGCGCCCAAGCCACCGTCAACGCACTGACGCGGCGATAGTCACCGATGCCAAATGCACCCACCCCACGCAAGTTGTCGTCGATGAGCGGCTGTAACACGGCGGCAACGGTGCCTGCCGATGACGGTCCTTTTGCACCTTGTAATAGTGCTTGGCCAACCACGACCCGACCGCTGCACGGCACATGTGCAGGGTCGATAAAAGGCCCTACTAACTGAGTGGCCGCCACCGATTCGACTTGGCCACCGCGCCGCTCGATCGCCCACCGCACCCGCTGTAACCCCGGCCCATCGGGAGATTCCCAACGTTGGGTAACGCGGGCCCGTAGTTGCGCTGGCACCGTGCCGGTCAAGCTGCGTTTTTGATCTGCCACTGCGCCCTGTAGTTCCACCGCCAAACTTGGTGACCGACAACTCCGACCAAATGTCGCGAGCGCCACGACGTGCAGGCCAACCACCATTGCACCGAGCAACCCGAGCCCTGCCCTTCGCCACGACCGCGTTGCAATCATGACCGCAAAACCACCATGACTGAAATGAGTTCCCACGCCACCACCCACAAGGTGCAGGCCACCACGCTCGCCGTCATCGCGCGCGTCACACTGTCGGCTTCGGGTTTTGGCGCACCGCCTTTGGCAACCGTGTCCGAAGCAATACCCCAGGCATACATCCACACTAAAAATCCCGCGCGCAATGCGTACGGCGCGCGTTCTGGCCGTGGATCGAGAAAGTCACTGGTCAACACCGCCCATGCGTTGGGTACGTCGTACGTGCGACAGACCAACAGGCCGCCAGCGATCATGCCAAGCGCAAAAATGCAGGCCACACAAAGATACGCAATACCGACGGTAACCCATGCGGGCGCCCACAAATAGGCGCGCCGATCGACACCCAAGGCATCGAGCGCCAAGGTTTGTTTGGTCAGGCCCATCGAGCCCAGCCAGGCGTTGGTGGCGCTGCCCGAGGCCGCTACGAATAACAACGCTGATAACGCTGGCGCCAAGGCAACAACATACGACCCGCCGATTTGCCGCAGGATTGCGTCAGGTCGTACGCCGGCTCCGCCGACTTTGCTGATCACGAATAAGACGGTGTAACCAATCAGCGTCGACACAATGCCGTAAAATAGCAGCGGCCGCAGCAAGGTTTGGATCAGCGCGCGCTTCGCAATCACTGCAAAATCACGCGGATGTTTGATCAATTGCCTTGGAAACAACCACAAGGCGAGGGCTGCAATCATGAAAGGGGCAGTAAAAGGCGCAAACCATTGCGCCAACCGCCGACCGACGCTGGTCGTCGAGGCCACGCCTTTCGGCGCTGGCCGATCGCCAAATTCATCGAGATGTTCCACCAGCGTAGTTTCGAGCCGCACCAACCATGCACCACGTTCAGCTTCCGAGTGGCCCGGATCTTCGAGGGCGCCAGGCCATTCATCAACAAACAGTTGATCGAGTTTGCGATCGGCCAGCGACAACAGAAACAGTCGATCTGCAACGCCAGCCGCCAACGCGACATCGTGGGTCACCACGATGGCCGAAATACCCAAGGCTTTGACCTGTTCACGAATCAAACGCGCCAGCATGCGCACGCGCTGCGGATCAAGCCCAACCGAAGGCTCGTCGAGAAATAGCAGCTTGCGTTGACTAGCCAGCACCCGCGCCACCGCAACGCGTTGAGCCTGACCACCCGACAACTGAGTAACCGAGGTACCTGGTGCCGCCAATGCCGGGTCGAGCCCGACACTGCGCAACCATGCTGCAGCATCCATTGGAGTGGTAGTAGCAGTGGCGGCCTGGCCGGCTGCATCGCTGTAACGCAACGCCAATTCGATATTGTCTTTGATATCTAAGTGATCAAACAGCGCTCCACGCTGCGGCACCAACCCGAGTTGATTGCGATCGATATTGAGAATCTCCGACGAGATTTGGAAGCCAGCTTGGTCCATTTCGTCGCGTTCGAACAACACCCGAGCAAACGTCGATTTGCCAGCGCCCGAGCCGCCGAGCAAGACGATAACTTCACCTGGCTGCACCGTGAGGTCGATGCCATCGATCAGTACGCGACCATCGGGCAATGCCACCCGCAACTGTTGAACGTGCAAGGTATGGCCGGTGCGCGGCGATGCAGACTCCGTCGGTTTAGGTGGCAACGCTGGCACGACGCCACATTATCATGCAGCCGTCGAGTTCGCGAATGTCTACCCCCGCTCCGAGCGTTCGCTCGTTCGCTCCATTTCCGGGCCCGCAGCGATCATCGCCAGCGTCGCGGCGTCGATATTGGCACCACAACACACCACGACAACCCGTTGCCCAGCTAGCTTTTCGCGTAGCACCCCAACGCCTGCAAGGCCAGCGGCCCCAGCCGGTTCAACTAAATTGTGGGTGGTGCGCCAGGTGCTGCGCACGGCTTCAGCTAGTTGCGCTTCAGTCACCGTGACAAAACCCGCGAGCCCTGCCGCCAACGCTGGCC
This sequence comes from Kofleriaceae bacterium, assembly GCA_043777635.1. Taxonomy (GTDB): domain Bacteria; phylum Myxococcota_A; class Polyangia; order Haliangiales; family Haliangiaceae; genus JABFXX01. The sequence goes on from JAYWHS010000403.1 coordinate 11,436, forward strand.
ACGTCATGTCGTAGGTCGAACGGGTGGCAAGCCCGTCGGCAATCGTCACAGCGCTGGCACTAACCAAGCGTTGTTGTGCATGCCACGAATCGTGGGCCGCTGGCGCACCGGCAGCTTGCACCCCATAAACCTTGACGTTGGGCCGCAAAGCTTGCAGCACCACCAGCGCACCGACCGCTTGCGAGCCGCCACCAATCGCCAAGACGATGGCATCGAACGCTGGCACCTGTTCGCAGATTTCGGCAGTAAGCGTCGCTGCGCCGGCAATGATCATTGCATTGTTGGTCGAGTGCGCAAGCGTCATGCCGCGTTCGGCCACCAGTGCTGCGGCCACCTGCACCGCAGCATCGTAGTCGTCGCCGGCTTCCACTAGCGTCGCGCCATAGCCGCGAATCGCAGCATTTTTCTCGGGGTTGTTGCCGTGCGGCACGCAAATCGTCACCGGAATACCGAGCTGTTGCCCGGCCCACGCTAGTCCCATGCCGTGATTGCCGCGAGTTGCCGCAACCACGCCAGCGGCCCGCTGCGTCGGTGCGAGGGTGGTCATGAATGACATTGCATTACGAGCCTTGAATGCGTTGGTCGGCAAATGATTATCGTGTTTGACGAAGACTTGAATCCCAGCGCCAATCTCCTGGTCGAGCGTGGCGTAGGTGCGCGTTGGTGTCGGGGTCAAATAGGGTGCTAGCCGCACCCGCGCGGCGGTTACATCAGCCATGCTAATTGGAGCCGAGAGATCGGTCATAGGCCAAAGCATGCCGCAACTATGTGGTCGAGGTGCGCTCAACGGTAAAAAATCTGCCGACGGTTGCAGCCAAATCGCGAATCCAAGGCAATATCAGGTCGTGGAAGTCTTCCTGCTCCTCATGGGCCTGTGGTTCATGGTCGCCATGGCATTTGGCCTGCGCCGAGCGCGGCCCGATGTCAGCGCAGCCCGTGGCATGCGCGCGCGCATTGATGCAGTGTACAGCCAGCCTCACGAGTTTACCAAAGTGGACCCCAGCGCGTTCCCAGATGCTGACCTTCGATTCTACGATCGCGGCCGACTCGAACTGGAAAAACTTGGCTATCGTTTTCTAGCTGACGTCGAAGACGTGACGATGACCGAAGCCTATCCAATGTCGCGCACCTTCATGCGCTTATTTTCCGACAGCGGCGGGTTGGTGCGGGCCGCGCTGTACCATGTGCAACCGCGTGGCATGGTGATTTCCATTTTACAGTTGGTGCAAGTGGTGCCGCGCCATCTGCGTATCGTCGAACTGGTTACTGAGATCGATGGGATATTTTTGGCGACAGCAAATACTCAAAATCTCGATCGGCTCGAACCGCCCAAAGAAGTGATCACCGAACGGCTACCGATGAGCGCCGCTATCAACAAAGTGGTCGAGCACCATCAAGCGCGCATTACCAACTGGCTCAAAGCTCATCCGGACCGGGTGCCGCGTACGGTGGTTGACTACGATGAAGTAATGGCCTCGATGGCCCGCAGTCATCTGGCCATGGCTTGGCATCGGCAAAACGTTGGTGGGTTGTCGCGCGAAGAACTTGAAAAGCTCAAAGGCCGGCCGCTGAACGCGTATGAAGCGCAGTTTTTACATGAATTACAAACCACGCCGTCGCCGGCTGGCAGCGCTGTGAACAAGCCAAAAATCGACGACGAACCGGCGGTGGGTGACAGCGGCGACTCAACTACCTTGAATTGAGCCAATCATGCGCGTCTTGCACACCTCCGATTGGCACTTAGGCCACACCCTTAAAGAAGTCAGCCGCGACTACGAGCACCGCGCGTTTCTACAGTGGTTGCTACGCACCTTAGCCGATGAGCAACCTGATCTATTGTTGATCACCGGTGATGTTTTTGACACCGCAACGCCGCCAGCCAGCGCCGAGCAAATGTGGTTTGGGTTCCTGGCATCAGCACGCAGGCAACAACCAAGCATGGCCATCGTGGTGATCGCGGGCAATCATGATTCGCCGAGCCGGCTGGCTGCACCTGCGCCGGTATTGCGCGAACTCGACGTGACGATTGTAGCCACTGTGCCGCGGGGAGCTGACCAACAACCGCAATGGCAACAATTGGTAGTGCCCGTGTGCAACGGTCGAGCCTTGGTGGCAGCAGTGCCGTTTTTACGCGCGCATGATCTTGCGCATTTTTCCGACGAAGAATTGGCCACCGGCCATCGCGATGTCAGCATGGCGTACCAACGGGTAAAAGCGGCGGTGCGTGCGGTGCGACAACCACATCAACCGCTACTTGTGATGGGCCACCTTTACGCTGCCGGCGGGGTTACCGATTCCAAAAGTGAACGGCCGATCGCTGTAGGCGGCCAAGACTCAGCGCCACCGAGCATGTTTCCCAAAGAAGCCTCGTACGTGGCGCTCGGCCACTTGCATCGCGGCCAACGAGTGTACGCCGACCATGTACGCTACGCTGGTGCGCCAATTCCGCTCGCCATCGAAGAAGCCAACTATCAGCATCACGTAGTTGCCGTAGATATCGACGATGCAACGCTCAAAGCCACCATCCGACAATTGTATATCCCGCGCGCTGTCGACATCCTGCGCATTCCCAAACGTGGGGCAGCGTCGCTCGACGAGGTGCTGCTAGGGTTGGCGGGTTTGCCGGCCGAGGTCGCCCGCGAGCCGGGCATTGCGCCTGCCCCGTTCCTCGAAGTCTGCGTCGAGCTTTCCAGCCCTGAGCCAAAATTACGCGCCAAAATCGAGGCCGGGGTCAGCGGCAAAAACGTGCGCTTGATTCACATAGAGCGGCGCACGGCGGGCACTGGCGCAGCGTTGCAAGCCACCGACACGTTGCGATCGCTAGAACAACTCACCCCTCATGATGTCTTTGAACAACTGTGGCAACGCAGCTACGGCGGCGAACCGAGTACTGAAATACGCGCTGCATTTGCAGCCCTGCATGCCGAAGCTGCAGCTGCGACACCTGCAAGCGTCGATGAATCGCCGCCGGTGCAGCCATGAAAATCTTAGCTATTCGCGGCAGCAATTTGGCGTCACTGGCCGGCGAGTTTGCGATTGAATTAGCCGATGCGCCGTTGGCCAATGCCGGCGTGTTTGCGATTATCGGCAATACCGGCTCAGGCAAATCGACACTGCTCGATGCTATGTGCTTAGCACTTTTCGACCGCATGCCTCGATTAGCCTTGCGCAGCTCGGTGGTTATCGGTCGTTCCGACGACGAGGCCAACCAACTGGGCGCTGCCGATGTCCGTGGCATTTTGCGCCGAGGCGCGACAGCAGGTTATGCCGAAGTAGATTTTGAAGGCGATGATCGCCGACGCTACCGTGCGCGTTGGTCGGTACGACGAGCCCGTGGCAAATCCGACGGTGCCCTGCAGGGTCAAGAATTGTCGTTGACGGTACTCGATACCGG